>DASWUT010000193.1:0-7477 GCA_036401455.1 Gemmatirosa sp.
GATCCTGCAGGCGGTGCCCGTGCGCGCGGGGCGGCGGGCGGAAGGGCTGGCCGAGATCGTCGCCGGGCTCGGGCCCGGGGCGGCGGTGGTCACCGAGGGAGCGGGGATCGCGAAGGCCGAAATCCAGCGCCGGCGCGACCAGCGGAACGGCGGCGGCGGCGGGGAAGGGGGAGACTGATGCGGCGGCTGCTCGACTACGTACTCAAACACCGCGCGACCGCGATCGGCGGGCTGCTCGCGATCGTCGTGTTCGGCCTGTTCGCGCTGTTGCGCATCCCGTTCGACGCGTTTCCCGATCTCACGGGGGTGCGCGTCGACGTGTCGGCGACCGCGCCCGGCCTCGCGCCCGAGGAGGTCGAGCAGCTCGTCACGTTCCCGCTCGAGTCCGCACTGATGGGGCTGCCGGGCGTCAGCGGCGTGCGCTCGACGAGCAAGGCGGGGCTGTCGATCATCACGGTGCCCTTTCCGGACGGCACCGACGTCTACTTCGCACGCACCCTCGTGCAGCAGCGGCTGGCCGAGGCGAAGAACGCGCTACCGCCTGGCGTCGACCCGACGATGGGGCCGCTGTCGACGCCGATGGGCGAGCTGTACCAGTACACGGTGACGAGCGACTCGATGTCGCTGACGGAGTTGAAGGCGCTGCACGATTACACGATCCGCCCGCGGCTGCGCACGGTGCCGGGAGTGAGCGACGTGAACTCGTGGGGTGGGTTGATCGAGCAGATGCACGTCGAGGTCGACCCCACCCGGCTCACCGCGCGTGGTCTGACCCTCGGCGACGTGAGCAAGGCGCTCGCCGACAACAACCTGTCGTTTGGCGGCCCGTACCTGGAGCACGCGGGCACGCGCTACACCGTGCGTGGCGTCGGGCGCCTCACGTCGCCCGCGCAGATCGGGCAGGTGGTGATCGCGAGCCCGGGCGGCACGCCGGTGACCGTGGCCGACGTGGCGACCGTGCAGGACGGCGGGATGCCGCGCTACGGCGCGGTGACGCAGAACGGCCGCGGCGAGGTGGTCTCGGGGATGGTGCTCAAGCTGCAGGGCGCCGACAGCCGGCGCGTGATCGACGCGGTGAAGGCGCGCATGGACGAGATTCGCTCGGCACTGCCGAAGCACGTGCACATCGCGGCGTTCTACGACCAGACCGAGTTGGTGGGGCGCACGACGCACACGATCACGAAGAACCTGCTCGAGGGCGGGATCCTCGTCGTCGCGGTGCTCTTTCTGTTTCTGCGGAACGTGCGCGCGTCGCTCATCGTCGCGAGCGTGATTCCGCTCTCGATGCTCATCGCGTTCGGCGGGATGTACCTGTTCGGCTACTCGGCCAACCTGATGTCGCTCGGCGCGCTCGACTTCGGGCTCATCGTCGACGGCGCGATCGTGATGGTCGAGAACTTCGTGCACCGGATGGAGAAGGCCCCGCCCGACCCGAACGACGCGGCCGCGAAGACCAAGTTCTTCCGCGACGCGGCGGTCGAGGTCGGTCGCCCCATCCTGTTCGGCATCGCGATCATCGTCGCCGTCTACCTCCCCATCTTCACGCTGGAGGGGATGGAGGGGCGGATGTTCAAGCCGATGGCGTTCACGGTGGTCTGCGCGGTGTTAGGCTCGCTGCTGCTCGCGCTCACCTACGTCCCGACGATCTCGGCGGCGCTGTTGAAGGTGCCCAAGCAGGCCCGGGCGAACGAGACGAGCAGCGCGTCCGGCCTCGAAGCGCGCCTGCGCGCGCGGTACGCGGGCGCGCTGGAGTGGAGTATCCGGCGCGGCCGGGCGATCACCGCCGCGGCGGTCGTACTCGCCGTCGCGGCCGGGTGGTCTCTGACCAAGATCGGGACCGAGTTCATGCCCAAGCTCGACGAGGGCGCGATCCTCATCAACACGCGGCGCCTGCCGAGCGTCTCGCTCGCCGATGCGACCAAGCTGTCGATGGAATCGGAGCGCATCGTGAAGCGCTTCCCCGAGGTCATCTCGGTGGTGACGAAGGAGGGGCGCCCCGATCTCGCGACCGAGGCGATGGGGCTCTACGAGGGCGACGAGTACGTCACGCTCAGGGATCGCGGCGACTGGAAAACCGCGAAGAACCCCGAGGGGCTGATCGCTGCCTTCGATTCGGCGCTCAAAAGCGTGCCCGGCCTGTGGGTCAGCTTCACGCAGCCGCTCGCGATGCGGCTCGACGAATCCGAGAGCGGGATCCGGACGGACCTCGGGGTGAAGGTCGTGGGCCCCTCGCTGGAGCGGAACCAGCAGATCGCCGAACGGATCCGCGGGGTGCTGGCCTCGGTGCCGGGCGCGGCCGACGTGTCGGTCGAGGTGAGCGAGGGGACCGGGCAGCTGCAGGTGTCGGTGCGGCGCCCGGACCTCGCGCGCTATGGTCTGTCGGTGGCCGACGTGCGCGACGCGGTGAACATGGCGTTAGGCGGCGACATCGCGACCGAGATGGTCGACGGCCCGCGGCGGATCGGCGTCGCGGTGCGCTACCCCGGCGCGCAGCGGCAGGACCCGGGCGCGCTGGCCAACCTCGCGTTACGGAGTCCGACGACCGGCGCGGTGGTGCCGCTCTCGGCGGTGGCCGACGTGGTGCCGCAGACCGGCCCCGAGCAGATCAGCCACGAGGACGCGCAGCGGCGCACGCTCGCGATGGCCAACGTGCGCGGGCGCGACCTCGGCAGCTTCGTCGCGGAGGTGCGCGCGCGTGTCGCGCGCGAGGTGCCGATCCCGTCGGGCACCTTCCTCGAGTGGGGCGGGCAGTACGAGAACCAGCAGCGCGCGATGCACCGGCTGCGCGTGGTCGTGCCGCTCGCGCTCGGGCTGATCGTGCTCCTGCTCTACGCGTCGTTCCGCTCGGTGCTGCAGACGGCACTCGTCCTGACCAACGTGCCGTTCGCGCTCGTCGGTGGCGTGGCGGCGCTCTGGCTGCGGGGATTGAACCTGTCGCTGTCGGCGAGCGTCGGTTTCATCGCCCTGTTCGGGATCGCGGTGCTCAACGGCGTGGTGCTCGTCTCGCACGTGAACGCGCTGCGGCAGGGGATCGACGGCCAGCCGGGGCAGGGCGTCGACGACGCGGTGCGCGCCGGCGCGAGCGACCGCGTGCGTCCGGTGCTGATGACCGCGCTCGTCGCGAGCCTCGGTTTCGTGCCGATGGCGATCTCGACGACCCCGGGGAGCGAGGTGCAGCGGCCGCTCGCGACGGTGGTGATCGGCGGCCTGGTCACGAGCACGGCGCTCACGCTGTTCCTGCTGCCGGTGCTCTACCGCGCGGTGATCGGATGGGCCGAGCGGCGGAAGGGTGTCGCGGCTCCGCCGTCCGCGACGGGTGAAACGCCTAACACGGCGAGCGGTGCCGACGCGCGCCCCACGCGACCCGCGGCGCCGCCGATCGCCGCCGCGGTACGGGCGGAACCGGCGTGAGGTGTCCGCGCATCCGGTAGCGCGGCGCCGCGCGGCCGTTACGGAGCCGTCGCGCCCACCACGCCGCGCCCCGTCGCGAGCCCGAGCCGCGCGCGGGCGAGCGACTGGTTGACCGTGGCCTGTTCGCGCTGCACACGCGCCTGCGCGAGCGCCGTCTGCGCCGTCGCGACGTCGATGAAGCTCGCCATGCCGACCTCGTAGCGCCCGCTCACCGCGGCGAACGCGCGCTCCGCGGCGTCGACCTGCGCGGCCGCGGCCTGCGCCGTGAGGTCCGCCGCCCGGATGTCGGCCGCCGCCTGTGCGACCTCGCCCACGATGCGGTCGCGCACGTCCGCCTCGGTGACCCGACTCCGCTCCTCCAACGCCTGCGCGCGCTCCTCGTCGGCGCGCGCCTGATGACGGTCGAAGATCGGCAGGTTGACGCCGAGCGAGAGCAGCCCCGCGACCTGCGAGCCGAGCTGCGAGAACGCGCCGCGCTGCCCGGGGGCGAGGAGGTTCTGGCCGTTCTGCACCGCGCGCCCGAAGAGGCGTGCCTGGTCGACGAGGTCGAACTCGATGCCGATCGTCGGCAGGCGTTCGCCGCGCGCGAAGCGCATCTGCTGGTCCGCGGCCCGGCGCTGCGCCGCTGCCGCGGCCAGGTCAGGGCGTGCGATCAGCGCCTGCCGCTCGAGCGCGGCAACGTCGGCGCCGGTCGCGATCGGTGGCGTGGTCGCCGGCGCCTGCATGCCCGGCGTCGCACCCGTTCGCGCGCCCGTCGCCGCGTTCGGCGCATCCGGCACGAAGAGAGCCGGCGTGCCGTCCGGCGCCGCCGCGGGGAGCGTGACAGCGAGCGGGCGCGCGGGGTCGTAGCGCAGTCGGCGCAGGAGCGTGATCCGGTCGGCGTCGCCACGGTTGTCGGCGGCAATCACGGCCGCCTCATCGGCGCGCGTCTGCGCCTGCTGGCGGTAGAGATCGGGCGGCGCCTTCATCCCGGCGCGCACCTGCGCCGTCAGCTGCGCCTCACGGTTGCGCGATAACTGGAGTGTGGTGCGCGCAACCGCGGCCAACCGATCGTCGAGCACGACCTGGTAGTACGCGTTCGCGACGTCGTAGGCGATCTCCTCGCGCGCGCGGCCGAGCGTGAGACCGGCGGCCTCGCGCTGGGCGATCGCGGTGCGGAGCGCGGCCCGATCACGCGTGCCGCTGAACAGCGTGTACGTCGTCGACAGGCCGACGTTGAGCCCGTAGAGCGTCGCGTTGGTCGGAAGAAGCGCCGTCGACGAGAGCAGCGGGTTGCCGGCCTCGGAGTACGTGCTGCCGATGCCGGCGAGCGTCGGCAGGAACTGGCCGTACGCGCGCAGCACGCTCGCTGCCGCGACGCGCTCGTCTTCCTGCGCGGTGAGGACGGGCGTCGACCGCGCGAGCGCCGTCGCGACGCTCTGCGCGAGTGTGAGGCGGAGCGTGTCGCCGGGCGCGGCGGCCGGTGCCGTCGTCGACGGCGCGGCCGTGGTCGCGGGAACGACCGGCCGTTGGGCACCCGCGTGAGGCGGCAACGCAAGCAACAGCAAGGCGCCGAGCGGAGCGCGGCCGCGTGGCGTTCGACGCCGCGTCGCGCGCGCCCTCATCGTGGGGCGCGCTGCGCCGCGACGGTGCTGCCGACGGCGGTGGTGACGGTCGTGCTCTCGGGGGCGAGTTGCACGCGCGCGCCGTCGGCGAGCGCGGCGGCGTTGAGCGCGACGCGCTGCCCGACGCTCACCCCGCTTGCGAAGGTGACGACGCGGCCGTCATTCCCGGCCACGGTGACCGGCACGAGGTGCAGACGCGCGGTCGTGCCCGCCGCTCCATCGACCAGCGCGACGAAGCTCGCCGTGCCGCGCGTGATGAGCGCGTCGACGGGGGCTTCGGCGCGCGGCGTGGCCGGCAGGTCGAGCGTCACCTGGACGAATCCGCCGGGAACGATTTGCCCGCCGCGATCGTCGAGGTCGAGCTCCGCGAGCATCTTGCGCGTGCGCGGGTCGAGCGTGCCGCTCACGCGCGTCACGCGCGCCGGCACCTGCACGCCAGGGCGCGCGTTGTCGGTGATCGTCGCGAGCGCGCCCGTGCGCACGGCGGCGGCGTCGACCTGGTCGAGGTAGACGAACACGCGCAGCCGGTCGAGCTGACTCACGGTCACCACCGGGAGCGCGGCGGTCTGCGACGACGCGGCGTTCTGCATCAGCGCGCCCGGGTCGGCGAAGCGCGCGGTCACGACGCCGTCGAAGGGCGCGCGGAGCGTCTCGTATCCGCGCTCCTCGGCCAGCGCGTTCATCCGTTGGCGCGCGACCTCCGCATCCGCCCGCGCCTGGTCGGCCTCCTGCGTCGAGACGAACTGCTGCGCGAGCAGTTGGCTCATGCGCTGCGACGTGACGTGCTTCTGGTTGTACTCGGCCTGCGCGCCCGCGAGCGCCCGGTCCGTCTCGGGGCTCTGCACGGTCGCGAGCACCTGTCCCGCGCGCACGCGGTCGCCGCGGTCGCCGCGGATGCTCTGCAGGTATTCGCTCACCTTGGCGTAGAGCGTGACTTCCGCGTAGGGGCGCGCCTCGCCGATGAGTGTGAGGTGGCGCGCGGCGGGCGAGGTCGTCACCGCGGCGGCACGCACGACGACGCCCTGCGCGGCGGCCGCCGTGCGCGCGTCCGCTTCGTGGTGAACGCTCGTGTTGCGGCGCGCGGCAATGAGCGCGACCGACGCCGCGGCGACTCCGACGAGGGCGACGCTGCCGACGATGAGGCCACGGGGAGCGCGGCGAGGAAGCGGCCCGCGGCCGGCCGGCGGAGAAGCGTCAGTCATGTGGGAATCCGTGTCATCCTGCACGCATCGTCAGGCAGCCACCGGGACGAGCCTGCCGGGCCCGTCGTGTGCCTCGTCCTCACGCCCCTCGGCCTCGGCGCGGAACCGCTCTTCGAGCAGGTGCTTGCCGGGCATCGCGGTGCGGAGGGCGGCGTACGCCGCGGGGACGACGAGCAACGTGACCATCGTCGCGACGATCAGCCCGCCGATCACCGCGCGGCCCAACGGTGCGTTCTGCTCGCCACCGTCGCCCGTGCCGATCGCCATCGGTAGCATGCCCAGCACCATCGCGAGCGCGGTCATGAGCACGGGGCGGAGGCGCGTCTTTCCGGCCTCGATCGCGGCCTCGACCGCGTTCATCCCCAGCTCCACCCGTTGGTCGTTGGCGAAGCTGACGAGCAGGATCGAGTTGGACACCGCGATCCCGACCGCCATGATCGCGCCCATGAGCGACACCACGTTGATCGTCGTTCCGGTCACGGCGAGCGCCCACAGGATGCCGACGAGCGCGCCCGGCACGGCGATCATGATGATCACCGGGTCGAGCCAGCTCTGGAACATGACGACCATCAGCAGATAGACGAGCACGATCGAGACGACGAGCCCGAGCGCGAGCGAGCTGAACGCCTGGTGCATCACCTCGCCCTGGCCGCGGACCGTGATCGACACGCCCGCCGGAAGCGTTCCGAGCTGCGCGATGCGGTCCTGGATGCCCGCGACGACCGAGCCGAGGTCGCGCCCCTCGACGTTGGCGTCGACGTCGAGCACGCGCTGCACCGTCGAGTGGTCGATCTCGTTGGGCACCGCGCGCGTGCTCACCGTGGCGACGTTGCCGAGCGTCTGCGCCGGCGCGGTGGGCCCGTCGAGCGGCTGCGGCGCACGGTCGACACCGCCGGCGGCGGCCTGCCCGAAGCCGCCGCCCTGCGGCGTCACGGGCGTCGCGAGCAGGTCCGCGGTCCGCTCGAAGTTGCCGAGCGGCGTCTTCACCGCGACGAGGTAGTTGACGTTGTTGGCGGGGTTGATGAAGTAGCTCGGTGCCACCACCGCGCTCGACGAGAGCGAGGTCAGCATGCTGTTCGCGACGTCGCGCTGCGACAGTCCCATCTCGCTCGCGCGCTGCCGGTCGACGTCGACGCGCAGCGTCGGATAGTCGAGCGCCTGCTTCACGTGCACGTCGGCGGCACCGGGCACCGTCTTCATCGCCGCGGCCAGGCGGCTCGCGATCGCGTAGCCCTGCTGCAGGTCGTTGTCCTGCACCTG
>DASWUT010000194.1:0-6585 GCA_036401455.1 Gemmatirosa sp.
TCGAGGTCCGGCAGCTCGTCGTCGACGAGGGTGCGGGCGAGCTTCTCGGGGAGGCGCAGCCGCACGACGCCGAGCGGTGGGCCGTCCGCCCGCTCCTCGACCTCGTAGTGCAGGTCGACGTCGCGGTCGCGCACGGTCACGGCGGTAGGAAGTTGCGCCAGCCGCTCGCGCTCGCGCGGCGTGAGGTGCTCGTCGATGAGCCCGTCGAAGTCGAGCCGCAGCGGGCGTGCGCGGAAGTCGTCGAGCGAGCGGATGCCGTCGAGTTGCTCGGCGTAGCGCGCCGCGAGGTCGCGTTCGGCGAGGCGCGGCGTGCGGCCGCCGGAGCGCCGGTACAGCTCGCGGACCTCGTCGATCGCCGGCTGGTTGCGCCGCACGGCCATGTGCCGCGCCTCGCCCCGGGCGAGCGCATCGGCGAGTGCGCGCGTCGCTTCGGGCGCGAGGTCGTCGCCCCAGGCGTGGAGCACCTCGACCTCGCGCTCCAGCTCGAAGCCGAAGTATTCGGCGCGTCGCGTCAGAACGAGACCCTTGCGGCGCGCGTCATAGACGAGCTCGGGCGCGCCGAAGCTGGCATGGCGCCGGAGCAGGTCCGGCGGCACCTGCGTGCCCTCGATCGACGCGCGCGGCACGCCGAAGCGGTCGGCGAAGTACCGCAGCGTTCCAGCGGTCGCGCCCCAGCTGCCGCAGACACTCGTCTTCGACACGCGCGCGTTGTCGCCCCACGCGGTCTCCTCGTCGATCACGAGATCGAAGGGCATGAACTCGGCGAGCAGCTCGGCGAAGCGGCGGTAGACCCGCTCGCTCGCCCACGGCATCGACTGCGGCAGCGCGATGCCTAACGATCGATAGACGCTGGCCGTGGCGAGCGCGGCGTCCTCGACCGACTTCACGAGCACCCCCCGCCGCTCCGCCCACTGCTCGATGCGCTCGGCGTCGAACAGGTGCCGCGGCAGACCGTACACCTCTCCCACGTACCCGGCTTCGCGGAAGGCCTCGGCGTACAAATTGTAGCTCGTCAGGTGGTCGCTGCCACGGACGACGACGCCCTCGAGATCGCGTTCCTCGCGCGTCATTCGGTGCAGCGACTCGATACTGCTCATCACGCCCAGAAACGGCACGAGATCGTCATCGGCGTTGACGATCAGCTCGGCCCATGCGCGATCGACGGGCAGCGCCTCGACGGCGCGGCCGTACGGCGAGAGGCGCCCCTGATCGTCGACGACGTGGCGCGCCTGCAGCCGCGCGAAGGCGCGACGGTACGAGGCGCGATCGAGCGGAACGGGCAGCTCCAGCTCGTCGGCGCGCACGCCTAACGCGGCGCAGGTGAGCGCGACGCGCTCCGAGTCGCCGGCGAGCTGGAACTCGGGTTCGGTCGGGCGCAGCAACGAGAACTCGATGTCGCGGTCGGAGAGGATGAACACCCGCCCGCCCTCGACGCGGCCGTGCACGCGCCCGGCCATCTGGAGGATCTCGTTCGCGCCGAGGTGCGTGCGGGTGAGCACGTTTCGGCCGCGCTCGACGACGTTGGTGAAGCGCGTGTCGTCGATGACGACGGTGTCGAGCCCACGAACGTTGAGCGCGCTCTGCCCCGCGGCGGTCATCGCGAGCACGTACGGGCGCTCCTCACCGCCCTCGAGAAACGGGCGGATGACGCGGATCGGCTCGCCGCCGTGGTAGTACGCGGCGTTGATCTTGGGTGCGCGCACCCGGACCATCTCGGCGGCCTGCTCGACGCCCGCGCGCGTGGGGAGGAATACACCCACGCCCCGGCGCCCCTTCTGGACCTGCTGCAGAAAGCGCTCGTCGAGAAAGTCGAGCGGCTGCCGGTTGACGACCTCGACGCGCGCGGCGCGGCGCGGGTCGAACGAGGTCACCTCGAGCACGTCGGCAGAGCCGAGGTACCGTGCGTAGAAGGTCGGGTCAACGGTCGCGGAGAGCCAGATGAACCGGCAGCCGACGCGCTTGCCTAACGCGAGGCAGAGCTCCAGCTCGGCGCTCGTCTGGTGGATCTCGTCGACGACGAGCGTGTCGTGCGGGAGGATGTCGCCGTCCTGGAACCAGCGCCGCGCGATGCCGGTGGTGACGACGATGACGTTCCAGGTCGGCGTGTCGGGCGTGGCCTCGCGCTCGCGATTGATGACGCCGACACGCAGCGGCACGGCGCCGCCGCGGCCGATGATCTCCTCGGCGATGGGGCGGATCGCGAGCGTCTTCCCGGTACCGGTTCCGGCGACGATCCCGAAGCCGTCGCGCGAGCGGGCAAGCTCGCGGAGGCGCGCGCCGTGGTGGGTCTCGAGGTAGGTCTCGAGATGCAGGCCGATAGCGAGCTCGATCGTCTCGCACGCCGCGCGCGTCGGCGCGATGACGATGACGCGGCCGGTCGGCGGCTCGGCCGCGACGAAGGCGTCGTGGTCGGGCGGGAGATAGCGGTCGGTGGGGTGGCGCACCCGCGAAAGCTACGCACGGACCGTGCGGAGCACCGCGCGCCGGTCCGGCTAGCGGCCGAGCAGCTTCACCCGGCGCCCGTTCCGAAAGATCTCGACCCGATCGGCGATCCCGTCGCCGTCGAGGTCGGTCCACGTCTGGAGCAGCGCGTTGGTGTTGGCGTCGAACCAGAGGACGCGGTACGGCGTCGCGCCGCGCTGCGGGTTGACGAGTCGCACGACGACCTCGGAGCTGCCAAGCCAGCGGAGCGCCACGGGCGAGCCGCGCCCCTGCTGCACGTCCACACCGGCGCGCATGTCGGGCAGGCTGCTCGGGTAGGGCGCGGCGGCGAGCTGCGGGTAGTCGTCGCACCGGCCGTCGCCGTCGACGTCGCGGCAGTACGCGCCACCGAAGCGCGGATCGTCGCACCAGCCGTCGCCGTCGCGGTCGAGGCAGACGCCGTTGGCGCGGCCAGGCGGTGGGTAGTGCCCGTTGCTGAAGTACCGCGGGTCCTGTCCGGACGGCACGACGATCACCGCGCCGCCAGCCTGGCCGGAGCCGGGCTGCGCGTAGCCGGGCTGCCCGTACCCGGGCTGGCCGTACCCGGGCTGGCCGTAGCCGGCCTGACCGTAGCCCAGCTCCGGGACGTCGCGGCGTGTTCCCGCGCGCGGCGCGTAGTCGGTGGCGTTGGTGCCGGGATCGTTGCGGTCGGCGCCGCGGAAGCGCGGGCGGCGGCCGTTCATCGCGTCGCGGTACCCCGCGGCATAGCCCGCTTCGTAGTCGTCGCCGGCCAGCGTGCGCGACGGCGCCGTGGCGCGGTGAGCGGCAGGTGCCGCGGAGGCGCCGGAATCGGCCGCGAACTCGAACCGGTTCGCGCCGGGGGGCTCGTCGCGCGCGACGTAGAGCGCGGGGGTCACGCGCCATGTCGCCCCAGCGTCGGTCGCCGCACTGGCGCGCAGCACGACGTCGGGCCCGGTGCGAACCCCGCTCCCCGTTCGCTTGACGTAGTCGTCGCCGAAGAGGACCCGGCCATTCGAGGGGCGGTTGCGTACGGCGGTCGCGCAGTCGGTCGGCGCGGGCTGCTGCGTCGCGGGGACGCCCGAGAGCCAGACGCGACACATGCCCGGTGGCGGGCGATAGGCGACCGGGACGTCGGGGTCCTTCGCTCCCTTGCCGCCGGAGGCGGGCGCGCGCGACGGCGCGTTCGGCGTCTGCGCACACAGCGATACGGCGCTCAACGCGGCCGCTGCGCCGATCGCCACCGCCCATCCCGTGCCCCGTCCCACTCTCACCATGACTCCTCCGGTCAGTGCGGCCGTCGCGTCGTCGTGCAAGCACGGGGGATGCCGCCGGCCGCACCGACGACACCGCACCGCGCGCTATGGCCAAGTCGTTACGCGCGCTGCAGTTGCGCCGCCAGTGCCGTACATGCGGCGGTTTGGAGCGCGCGCACTGTCTGCCGCAGGCGACAGGCGCCGTCCTCGCGGAAGGACGCGTGACGGGGGCGGCGGTTACCGGGACCGGGCCAGCCCCGGTCCCGTGCGTCGCTCAGTCGCCGAACGCGATTCCGAGTTCGCGCGCCGTCTTGACGATGTCGCCGTCGACCTCCACGCGCTTCTCGCTGCGCAGTACTTCCTCGATCGGCACGAAGACGATGTGCGGCGATTGCAGCGCGACCATGTGGCCCCACTGTCCTTCCTCGATGGCGCGGACGGCGGCACCGCCAAAGCGGGTCGACAGCAGGCGGTCGTAGCCCGTCGGCTGACCCCCACGCTGCAGGTGGCCCAGCACGAGGGAGCGCGCCTCCTTGCCGGTGCGCGTCTGGATCTCGCGGGCGAGCGGTTCGCAGAGGCCGCCCACGCGCCGCGCCTGCCCCGGCATCGAGTCGCCGAGGATCGAGACGGCGCCGCCGATCGGCATCGCACCCTCGGCGACGACGATGATCGAGAAACGGCGGCCCGCGCGTTCCCGGGAGCGCACCTTCTCACAGACCGCCTCGACGTGGTACGGAATCTCGGGGATCAGAATGACGTCCGCGGTCCCGGCGATTCCCGCGTAGAGCGCGATGAATCCGGCGTCGCGCCCCATCACCTCGACGACCATGACGCGGTCGTGGCTTTCGGCCGTCGTGTGCAGCTTGTCGAGTGCCTCGACGACGGTGCTGACCGCGGTGTCGAAGCCGAAGGTGTTGACCGTGCAGGGCACGTCGTTGTCGATCGTCTTGGGGACGCAGACGACGTTCATCCCCTTCCCCATCAACTGCTGGGCGATGCGGAGCGAGCCGTCGCCGCCGATCGAGATGATCGCGTCGATGCCGAGCGCGCGCGCGTTGGCGACGAGCTCGTCGGAGCGATCGATGTAGACGAAGCTGCCGTCGGGCTGGCGAACGGGGTAGTCGAACGGACTGCCCCGGTTGGTGGTCCCGAGGATGGTGCCGCCGAGGTGGGCGATGCCGCGCACCGACAGCGGGGTGAGCGGCACGACCTCGTCGTCGCCGAGCAGGCCGGCGAAGCCGCGTTTGATGCCGAGGACGTCCCATCCGCGGCGTGTCGCGGAGAGCACCGCGGCGCGGATGACGGCGTTGAGCCCTGGGGCGTCGCCGCCCCCGGTCGAAATGGCAATGCGCATGACGGGAACTAGGGACTCGGCGGGACGGTGCTGCGAGGAAATGGGCGACAGCGCAACAAAACGATACACGCTCTGGGTCGACGAACACATATGGTGGCGCGTGTCTCGCCTTTCTATTACGCGCAGCCCGGCCGAGTCGTGGACCCGGCCGCCCGGATTCACCTTGCCGGAGCTCATCGTTACGCTCGCGCTGCTGAGCGTCGCGGCCGCAGTCGGGCTTCGCGGGCTGTCGCGCGTGACGGAGCGCGTCGCGGTGCGCGGGGCCGCGGCGGAGGTGCGCGCGGTGTTCGCGGAGGCGCGCGCGGTCGCCGTACGTCGAGGCGAACGGGCTGCGGTGCGGATCGACACGGTCGGGGGCGCGATCGCCGTCCACCTTCGGGGGGACACCGTCGTTCGCCGTTCGCTCTGGCGACTCTACCGGGTCGGGCTCGCCGCGACTCGCGACTCGGCCGCGTACGGCGCGTCCGGACTCGGGTACGGAGGAAGCAATCTGCGCATCACGCTGCGGCGCGGCGCGGCCGTCGACACCGTGGTCGTTTCGCGGCTCGGGCGGGTTCGGTAGTCCGATCACACCCACCCGCGCCGCCGGTACACCTGCCAGCCGATCTGTTCGTAGATCCAGCTGGCCGTGACCCGCAGGCGGTCCCCCGGGGATCGCAGCGGGGTCGGACCGCCCCACGCAGCGTCGCGGGCGGTCGCCGGAGTGCAGACGACGGCGAGGCCGGCGCGTTCGAACGTGGCGCAGGCGCGGCGCGTGTGCGCGGGCGAGGTCACGAGCGCGACCCGGCGCCATCCGTGCGCGTGGGCCAGCGCCGCCATCCGCACCGCTTCGTCATGCGTCGAGCCGACGGAGTCGACGGTCCACAGCCGGTCGCCGAGTCCGGCGAGCGCCGCAATGCGTCGCTGGTCGGCGAGCGACGAGACGCCGGGCACGTGGCGGGGGTGCACGATGCTGACGATGAGCGGACGCCCCGTGCGTTTGGCGAGGGAGAGGCCGTCGAGGAGACGATCGACGCCTTCGCCCTCGACCGTGCCGTCGTCGCCGACGCCGCTCGAGAGGACGGCGATCGCATCGACGACGGCGCCCGAGTCCGCCGTGGGCCGGTCGCGCCGGACGGTATCCGGGGCGACGTGCGCGATCAGCGGCAACGACGTGACGAGGACGAGCATCAGTGCGAGCGTCGCGGCGGCCGCGCGTACGACGCGCTCTCCGCCGAGCGCGCCGATGATCGCCCCCACGACCCCGGCGATGGCGAAGACGTCGTTGGGCGCGACGCCGGCGAGGGCCGGGATGCCGAGTGCGGCAGCAGCCGTCCAGACCAGGACGCCCACGGTCGCGCTACGGGCCGCGCGGTGGAGGAGCGGGTTGGCCGCCGCGCGCGCGCCGGTCAGGCGCGGGCGGTGACTCGGGCGGGCGACGCGATACACGTCGCGTTCAGGCCGATGCAACCGCCGCGAGTGCCCGTTTGATGGCGCCGAGGACGCGGTCGGGCACCTCGTCGGGGAGGGCGTGCCCGGCGCCGTCTACGACGTCGA
>DASWUT010000195.1:0-10937 GCA_036401455.1 Gemmatirosa sp.
GTTGCGCTGACCTTCGCCGCGACCGGCAACCCCGGCCCGATCGTCGAAGCCGTCGCGCCCGACGGGCGCGCCGTCACGCTCCGCGAGCACGTGTCGCTGCTCCCTCTACCCGACGGCTACCGACCACGCGAGGCGGATCCACGTGTGGGCTACTTCGGCGTACGCTTTCAGGACTACGCGCGGCCGATCGATCGACCGTTAGGCGTGACCTGGATCTCGCGCCACCGGCTCGAACGCGGCGCGGACGGTCGCATCGCGAACCCGATCGTCTACTACGTCGACCCCGGCATTACCGAGCCGGTGCGCACCGCGACGATGCAGGGCGTGAAGTGGTGGGAGGACGCCTTCGCGCGCGCCGGGCTTGGTGGCGGGTTGCGCGTCGAGTGGCTCCCCGCCGGCGCGGACCCGGCCGACGCGCGCTACAACGTCGTGCAGTGGGAGAACCGCAACGAGCGTGGCTGGTCGATCGGCGGCGCGCTCGGCGACCCGCGCACGGGCGAGATCCTCAAGGCGATGGCGCGCATGGACTCGCACCGCGCGCGCACCGACGCCAACCTCTACGCCGCGCTCGTCGGCGCGGACGCGACGCCGGCCGAAACGGCGTTCGTCCTCGCCCGCGTGCGCCAGGTGAGCGCGCACGAGGTCGGCCACACGTTAGGCCTCACCCACAACTACATCGCGTCGAGCTACGGGCGCGCGAGCGTGATGGACTACCCCGCGCCACGCGTACTTCCGCGCGCGGACGGCACGCTCGACCTCTCGCAGGCGTACGCGGTCGGGCCGGGCGACTACGACGTGTGGGCGATCCGCTGGGGCTACGGAATCTTCCCGGCCGCGAGCGAGGCCGACTCGCTCCGCGCGATCGTCGCCGAGGGGCTTCGCAAGGGGTACCTGTACCTGAGCGATGCCGACGCGCGCCCCGAGTTCGCGAGCGATCCGCGGGTCAACCTGTGGGACGACGCGGCCACCGAGGACGAGTACTGGACGCGTACCACGGAGGTGCGCCGTCTCGCGATGGCGCGCTTCGGCGAGCGCGCGGTCCGACCGGGCGACCCGATCGCCCTCGTGCAGGAGCGCTTCGTTCCGCTCTACTTCTGGCACCGCTTCGCGCTCAACCGACTGGCGAAGACGTTAGGCGGCGTGGAGTACGCCAACGCCGTCCGCGGCGACGGCCAGCAGGCGACGCGTCCGGTCGCGCCAGTGCGCCAGCGCCGCGCCCTCGCCGCGATCGCCGGCGCCCTCGCCCCCGCCGAACTCGCCGTCCCGGACACGGTCCGCACCCTCCTCGCACCGTGGGCCGAGCAGGTAACACCCGCGGTCGAGCTGTTCGGCGGGCGGGCGCGACCGGTCTTCGACGAACTCGCCGCGGCGCGCACGCTCGCCGGGATGATCGTCGACGCGGCGCTGCAGCGCGACCGCGCCGCCCGCCTCGTGCAGCAGCACCTGCACGATCCGCTGCAACCCGGGCTCGGGGACGTGATCGACGGCCTTCTCGATGCGACCGGTCCGCGTGCCGAGACGTCGCGCGTCGGCCCGGCGCGTACCGTCATCATCCGCGACGCGGCCCTCCGTCGCGTCGGGCAGCGCGCCGTCGTCGACCGGTTGCTCGCGCTCGCCGCGGACAGCACTGCCTCGCCCGAGGTGCGCGCGCTGGCCGAGTTCAAGCTCGGTGCGGTCGCGGCGGGTGCACGGCGCGCGCTCGCGGGGCGCGCCGCAGACGTGGACGCGCGTGCGCACCTTCTCGCCGTGGCCAGCGACGTCGAGCGGTGGCAGACGCGGCGCGAGGTGCCGCGTCCCACGCCAGCGCTCGTCGCGCCGCCTGGCGATCCGTTCGGGGAGGGATGGTGGGGCGAGGACCGGTGACCGTACCGGCCCGGCGGCTCAGCGCGTCCGGCCCACGGGCTGGCCACACACCGTTCCAGTCACCGCCGCCGTTCCGTTAGGCGCTACCGTCGCCGCGTAGGCAGCCGGCAGGTGAACTCCAGGCGATCACTGCAACGAGTAGAGGTACGCCGCGATGTCGCGCGCGTCGCCGTCGGTCACGCCGAGGTTGGGCATCGCGTTGCCCGGTGCGACCGACTGCGGCATCACGATCCACTGCACCAGGCGCTCGGGCGTGTTGGGCACGTAGCCCGCGATGATCGTCCGCTTGCTCCACCCCGTGAGCGGCGGCCCGACCATTCCGTCGGCGCCTCGGACGCCGGGGATCGTGTGGCACGATCCGCAGCCGTACGTGCGGATCGCGCGCTCGCCGCGTGCCGGGTCGGGCGCGAGGTGGGCTCCCCCCTCGATCCCGGCCAGCTCGCCCGAGCTCGCGACGTCGCCGCCGACTGCTCGCGCCTCGTGGCGGGCGTCGCTCTCGCACGCGCTCACCGCGACGAGCACGAGCAGCGTTGCCGTGGCGGCGCCGAGCGCGTGCGCCGAGCGCATCCCGCGCTCCGCCGCGACCGCGGACCGCCGCTCGTCGGTCAGCATCCAGCGCGCCGCGAGCGCGAGCGCCGCGCCGACGTACACGAGCCCCGCCGGAACCCACATCACGAGACCCGCGAGCTGCTGGTCGGCGACGAGCGTCGTATGCCACGCGCGCGCGCCGTCGGCGTGCACCGGGTACCACGCCGTGCTCGAAAAGGTGAGCAGCGCGCCCATGGCGCTCCCCAGAAGCCCCATGCTCATCACGTACAGGATCCCCGCCGCCTCACCGAGCGCGCGTCGCCCACTCGGCTGCGCCACACGCCACCAGAACAGCCACGCCGTGCCGAGAAAGCTGACGTGCTCGAGCGCGTGCACCGCGGGCTCGCGGAGCGCCGCCGCGTACAACGCCGGGACGTGCCAGGCGATGAGCGCCACCGCGTGGAGCAACCAGGCGGCCGCAGGTGTCGCGACGGCATGCGTGGTACCGCGCAGCGCGCGACGCGTCGTCGTGGATGCGTTCCACCACCGCGCGAGCGTCCGGCGCGCGGTGCGCGGCGGTGCCCAGGCCAGCGCGAGCGGCGCGTTGCCTAACGCGAGGAGCGGCGCGGCGACGAGGATCAGTGCGAGGTGCTGCGCCATGTGCGCCGAGAAGAGCGCGTCCGCGACGGCGTCGAACGGCGAGACGAGCGCGACGAGCAGCACGACGATCGCGACCGCGAACGCGCGCACCTGCGAGACGCGCACCCCGCGTCCGCGCCCCGCGCGGGCCCAGAGCCGGCGCACGCCGAGCGCGTACACCGCGGCGAGCGCGAGCGTCGCGGCGAGCGGCCCGACGTCGGGCGTCCATCGTGCGGCCGCGCTCGCAGCGTGCGCGCTCAGCGGATGCGCACGCGCGACCGCCGGCGCGAGGACGACGGCCGCCGCGGCCAGGGCGCGTGCGACGTTGGATCCGCGGCTCACCGACATGCCTCGACGAACGCAGCGCCGGCGTCGAGCACGACACCGATGAGCGTGAGGGCGGCCAGCACGCCGCCAAACAGCGCGAGGAACGCCGCGCGCTCCGAGCGGACCGTTCCCCCGGTGATGTCCGCGTGCGGATATCGGCGGCGTCCACGGGCGAGCGCGACGGTCGCCACGACGACGAGCGCGATGGCGACGAGCGAGACCGGGATCGTGATCGCCCGCGGTGCGCCGCCTGCCCGACAGGCGTTGTATGCAGCGACGTAGCTCACCATCTCGTGCACGGCCCAGACGATCGGGGCGAGCGCGAACCAGATCCAGAGGCGGCGCAGCGCGCCGCGCGGTACCGGCGGCTCGGCCGTGGCGGCGGGCGAGGCCGAGCGGTCGCGAGCGGTGGACGCGGACATCATCCCCTCCTCAGAAGCGCGGCGCGAGGTAGAGCGACGTGAACACCACGAGCCACACCACGTCGACGAAATGCCAGTACAGCACGGTGTTGTTCACGGCGAGCGTGCGCCCCGGCGGAAACGCGCCCGTGATCGCGCGCAGCAGCGTGTGCCCGAGCGCGAGCAACCCCGCGAGCACGTGCGCGCCGTGGAACCCGGTGATCGTGTAGAACATCGAGCCGTACGCGTCGGTCTGCGGTCGGAAGTCCGCGCGCGACCACTCGAGCCCCTGCACGCCGAGGAAGACGGCCCCCATCACGATCGTCAGCGCGAGCCCGGCGATCAGGCCGACACGGTTGCCGCGGTCCGCGCTGCGGTCGGCCCACCACGCGGCGCCGCTGCTCGCGACGAGAAGCGCGGTGTTGGGCGCGACGAGCGCGAGCGGCGGCGCGCCGATCGTCGGCCACGTCGGATGCTGCACCGCGAGGTAGAAGTAGCTGCCGAGCAGGTAGCTGAACAGCGCAGCCTCGGTCGCGAGGAGGACCATCATCCCCCACCAGCCGACGTCGTGCCCGCCGCGCCCGGCAGAGAGCGGCGGCCGTGCGGGCGGGCCCGCGGCCTGCGCGTCGGCGGTCGTCACGCGGCACCCCCGCCGTACGCCGGCTCACGGCCTGCCCCGCCGCGGCGCGGCGGCACCCCCGGCCCGTGGTGGCCCGCCGGCCAGAACCACGCGCCTAACGCGAACACCGTCGCGACCACGCCGAGCAGCGACGGCCAGAAGCCGCGCAGCATCAGTCCCCAGAAGAGCAGCGCGAGCGCGGCCGCGAGCGCGAGCGGCCACGGCGAATCGCCCGGCATGTGCATGATCCCCTCGTCGGCCGCGTCCATCACCGTCGTGCCGAGCGTCTCGCGCCCTTCGAGCAGCGTCGCTCCACGCGCGCCCGAGTCCAGCGCCGCGATCTCGTCGGCGCCCTGCTCCCACAGCGGCTCGCGCCCGCGCACCGTCGGGATTCGCGCGAAGTTGTACGCCGGCGGCGGCGAGCTCACCGACCACTCGAGCGTGCTCGCGCCCCACGGGTTGTCGCCGGCCGGCTCGCCCCCGGCGAGCGAGCGCACGACGTTGGCGACGAAGATGAGGAAGCCGACCGAGAAAATCGCCGCGCCGATCGTCGACCAGAAGTTGCCCGCGTCGAGCCCCATCCCCGGCGCGTACGTGTACACGCGCCGCGGCATCCCCGCGAGCCCGAGGTGGTGCATCGGCCAGAACAGCACGTTCGCACCGACGAAGAGCACCCAGAACGAGAGCTTGCCGAGCCCTTCGTGCATCATCTTGCCCGTGAACTTCGGGAACCAGTAATGCACGCCGGCGAGCACGGGGAACACGTTGGCGCCGACGAGCACGTAGTGCAGGTGCGCGACGACGAAGTACGTGTCGGTCACCTGCCGGTCGAACGCGACGAGCCCGGTCATCACTCCGCTCAGCCCGCCGATCACGAACAGCAGCAAAAACCCGATGCAGTACAGAAACGGCGTCTTGTAGACCGGCTTCCCGAACCAGATCGTCGTCAGCCAACTCGCCGTCGCGATCCCACTTGGCAGCGACACGGTCATGCTCGCCGCCGAGAAGAACGACGTCGCCATCGCCGACATCCCGGTCGTGAACATGTGGTGCGCCCAGACGCCAAAGCCGAAGATCGCGACCGACACGCTCGCGAGCGCGACGAGCGTGTACGCGGCGAGCGGTCGGCGGCAGAAGGTCGGGATGATCGTCGAGACGATACCGAACGCGGGCAGCACGACGACGTACACCCACGGATGGCCGAACACCCAGAACAGGTGCTGCCAGAGGAGCGCGCTGCCGCCGCCCTGCGGGTCGAAGAAGTGCGTCGCGTAGCGCCGATCCAGCTCCAGGAAGACGAGGGCGACGGTGAGCGACGGCAGCGCGAAGACCATCGCCACCGACGCGCTCAGCGTGCTCCACACGTAGATCGGCATGCGGTTGATCGACATGCCCGGCGCGCGCAGCTTCGCGATGCTGACGATGAAGTTGGCCGCGCCGACCGTCGTCGAGATCGTCAGGAACAGCAGCCCGAGCGCGTAGAAGTCGAGGTTGGGCCCCGGCGAATAGGCGCGCGTCGTGAGCGGCACGTAGGCGAACCATCCACCGTCCGGCGCCTGCCCGACGAGGATGCTGCCGTACAGAAAGCACCCTGCAAAGAGGAAGCTCCAGTAGCTGAACGCGTTCAGGCGCGGGAACGCCATGTCGCGCGACCCGATCAGCAGCGGGACGAGGTAGTTGCTGAACCCCGACAGCACGGGCGACGCGTACAGGAAGATCATCGCCGTGCCATGCATGCTGAACAGCTGGTCGTACGCCTCGGGCGAGAGGAAGCGCGAGTCGGCGTGCGCGAGCTGCACACGCATGAGCGCCGCGTCCGCGCCCGCGAGCACGAAGAAGAACGCCGCCGTCCACAGATAGCGGATCCCGATCGTCTTGTGGTCGACCGTCGTGAGCGCGCCGGCCAGCGTGCGCGGCGTCTCCCAGATCCAGCGCAGCCGCTCGACCGCCTCGCGTGGATCCGTGGGGCGGGCGGCGCCGGCGGGCGCCGGCGTGGGTTCGACGCGGGTTGCCATCAATGCAGGCTCTCGAGGTAGGCCACGACGGCCTGAAGATCGGTGCCCGACATCGCGACGACGGGCATCCGGTTACCGGGCTTGACGCGCTGTGGATCGGCGACCCATCCCGCCAGGTCGCCGCGCGTGTTGGGAAGCGTCCCCGCGGCGAGCGTCGCACGGCTCGCGAGGTGGGTGAGGTCGGGGCCCGCGCGCCCCTGGAACACCGTCCCGCGCACGGCGTGGCACCCGGCGCAGCCGAGCGAGGCGAACGCGGCACGCCCGGCCTGCACCTCGGGCTGCGTCGCGGGCACCGCGGGCGCGTGCTGCGTCGCGAGCCAGTCGGCGTAGTCCGCCGGCGACTCGGCGACGACCGTGAACCCCATGTGCGCGTGCTGCGGCCCGCAGAACTCCGCGCACTCGCCGTAGTACGTGCCCGCGGTATCGGCTTCGAGCCAGATCGTGTTCACCTGCCCGGCCACGAGGTCCGTCTTGCCGGCCAGCTGCGGCACCCAGAACGAGTGGTTCACGTCCTCGGTGCTGAGCGCGATGCGGACGCGGCGCCCAACGGGCACGTGCAGTTCGTTGGCGGTGAGCACGCCGTCGCGCGGATAGCGCACCTCCCACCACCACTGGTGCCCGATCACGACCGCGTCCGCGCGCTCGGACGCGTCGGGGTCGTTGACCGCGAACGGCTGCGCCTGGGCGCTCGTCTTGATCGTCGACCACACGAACACCGCGGCGAGGACGAGCGCGGGGAGCGCGAGCCCGAGCAACAGGATTCCGCGAATCTCGTCGGGGTGGTCGTGCTGATCGCGCACCGCCTGGGCCGCGCCGGCCATCGACAGATCACCGCGGCCGCGGTTGCGCCAGAGCGGCAGGGCGAGGAATCCGAGGAAGATCAGGAAGACGATGACCGAGATCACGATCAGCCCCCAACCGAGCGCGGCGGATTCCATCGCCGCGCGGCCGCGGGCCGCGAAGATCGAGAGCGTGGTCGGCACCTGGCGCGGCAAGAGCGCGAGCAGGGCGAGCGTCGAACGTGGAGCGATCACGGGCCGGTGGTGCGCGGGTCGATGACGAGCGTGCCGGTCGCGTGCCGCGCGTGGCCGCCAGGCCAGGGTTCGCCGCGCGTCTGCGCGATGGCCCAGATGTACGCGGCGACCTCGCGCGACTCGTCGGCGGTGAGGTCGCCGTGCAGACCGCGCATCGGCATCGCGACCTGCGAGCGCGTGATGTTCTCGGGCACGCCGTTGAGGATCAGCGAATCGGCCCCCGCCCACCCCTGGGCGTTCTCGATCGGCACGTAGATCAGCCCCGCGGTGAGCGACGACCCGCGCTTGGGCAGCCCCGTCGCTTCCATTCCGTGGCACTGAAAGCAGCCGCCCTTGCCGTGGAAGATCGCGTCGCCGACGACGATGTCGTCGACGCGCATGCTGTCGGGGAGCGTGGGAAGCGTGTCGGGCTGCGACTCCTCGTCGGTCTCGGTCACGCGAGCGAGCGCGAGCGGCGACATGCTGCCGAACTCGCTCGCCGCGGTCGACGACGGCGGGCCGGGCGGCGCGACCGCGCCGAGGGTGTTGAGCACCCCGTACGGCTGGTCGGCACGGCGCGCGCCCGTCGTCAGGCGAAACGTGTCGTAGGCGAGCAATCCACCCCCCGCGACGATGATCGCGGCTACGGCCCACACGGCGCGGTGCGTGAGCTTCCTCGTCTTGCCGGTCGCGTCGTCGCGGCTCATCGCGCCTCGGGACGTGTGGCGGAACGCAACATCGTGGAGCGAATCTCCGGCACGGGTCAGTGCTTCCCGCCGCTGCTGCCACCGCTCGACGGGCGCGGCAGCGTGTCGGCGAGGGTGACGGTTGGCGACGGCATCCGCCCGCGCCCGTCGAGCGTGAAGACGACGACCTCGTCGCCGCGCGGCGTGTTGGCGAGCAGGTTCCCGCCCGCGGCCACGGCGACGTACTGCACGCCGTCGATCGCGTAGGTCATCGGCGGCGCGTTGACGCCCGCGCGCCCGGTGTACGTCCAGAGCTGCGCGCCGGTGCGCGCGTCGAGGGCGAGCAGCTGCTTGTCCGACGTGCCGGTGAAGACGAGCCCCCCGGCCGTCGCGAGCGCGCCCCCGACCATCGGCTTCTTCGTCGGGACGAGCCACGCGATCCGGCCCGTGTTGACGTCCACCGCGCTCACCGTGCCCGTCGGATGCGCCGTCGACGGGTAATAGCGGCCGCCCACGTACCACGCACCCGGGTCGCGCTCCTCGTGTCGGCGCTTGTACATGAACGGCTGGCGAATCCCGAGGATGTACACGTAGCCCGTCTGCGGACTGTACGCCGCCGGCGACCACTGCGATCCACCGAACGCGCCGATCTGCTGCACGACGCCGCCCTGCAGCGGCGGAGCGGGGAAGGTCGGTCCGATCCCGGTGAACGGCTCCGACCGGCGGATCGGCGTCCCGGTGCGCCGGTCGACGATGAAGAACCACCCGGCCTTGCCGGCCTCGCCCACCGCCGGCACCACACGCCCCGACGCGTCGCGCGCGTCGAAGAGCACCACCGGGCTCGCGAGGTCGAGGTCCCACACGTCGTGCGAGATCGCCTGCGCGCACCACGCGCGTTTTCCCGTGCGATAGTCGACGGCGATGATGCTGTTGGCGCAGAGGTTGTCCCCCGGGCGCACCGAGCCGTCGACGTCGGGTGACGTGTTACCGGTCGAGAAGATCGCGTAGTGCAACGCGGTGTCGATCGCCGCGTTGTTCCACACCGGTGCCCCGCCGGTCCGCCACGCGTTGGCGTACCTCGCGCTGTCGCGGTGCTCCTGCGCGAGGTCGCGGTGGAAGTCCGCGCCCCACGCGTCAGCCGCGCGGAACTTGCCCCACCAACCACCGTCCTCGGGACCCAGCACGGTGTGGAAGCGCCACGCCTCCTCGCCCGTGCGCGTGTCGAGCGCGACGACGAACCCGCGGATGCCGTACTCGCCGCCGCTCACGCCGAGCAGTACGCGGTTCTCGACCACCGTCGGCGCGGCGCTGAAGCTGTACCCCTGCGAGTTGTCGGCGACCTTGCGGTCCCACAGCACGTGCCCCGTGTGCGCGTCGAGCGCGACGACTCGCGCGTCGAGCAGCCCGATGAACACCCGGCCGCCGTACACGGCCACGCCGCGGTTCATCGCGCCGCAGCAGATCACCGTCTTGCCTAACGACGGCACCCATTCCCACCGCTTCGCCCCGGTGCGCGCATCGAGCGCGACGACGTGGTCGAGCGGCGTGCTCAGAAACATCGTACCGTCGACGACGACCGGGGTCGCCTCGAACACGTGCGGCACGCCGGTCTTGTACACCCACGCGACCTGCAGCCGCGGCACGTTGGTCGTGGTGATCTGCCCCAGTGGCGACCACCGCTGATTGGTGTAGTCGCGACCGTTGAGCGCCCAGGCGCCGCTGTCGGCCATCGTGCGGCGGAGCGCGGCATCGGCTGCATGCGCGTCGTCCGTCCACGCGGTCACGTGCGTCGGCGCATCCGAGCCGGCCGTCGCGCCCGCGGCGCGGCCGCAGTGCGCCGTCGCCACGAGCGAGAGCGCGCCGACCAGTGCGGCGGCGCGCCGATCGTGCATCAGGGCCCGCATTCAGTGCGTTCCCCCACGCTCGTCGGGGGTCCGGCTCCGCTTCAGCCGGTTGGCCGCTTTCGCGTCCGCCCCCACCGCTGCGGGCGCGCCCGTTCCGCGCGTGCCCGTCGCGCGCGGAACCCGCTCCACGGGGCGCGGCACGTCGGACGCCGTGCCGGTTGCCGCGGCCGGAGTCACCACGTACGCGCTGTGCAACTCGTGCCCACCGGGCCACGGCTCGCCGCGCGTCTGACTGATCGCCCACACGTACGCGGCCGCCCGGCGGATCTCGTCGGGGGTGAGGTCCCCGCGCGCGCCACGCGCGGGCATCGCGATCGGGCTACGGCTCACCGCGTCGGGCATCCCGTTCCGGATGAGAGAATCGATCGGGCCCCACTGGTACGGCACGTACGAGAGGCCGGCCGTGATCCCGTCGCCAGCCGCGGGCATCCCCTGCGCCTCGACGCCGTGACACACGAAGCACCCACCCTTCCCATGGAAGATCGCATCCCCAGTCGTGATCTGGTCGAGAGACATCCCGCGCGGGAGCGCCGGCAATCGCGCCGGCTGCAGGTCATCGTTGCGCGGGTTGGGCGAGGCGCTCGGCGTCTGTCCGGTCGGCTGCTGCGGGTGCGCCTGTCCCTGCTGCGCGCGCAACGGTCCCGCCGCGACGAGCAGCGCCCCGAGCCGGACGAGCACACGATGCGATGCCCCGCATGCCATCGGTCGCACCTGCCGCAGCCGCATGCGCCTCACGGCGCCCTGCCGGTCACGGGGTCGACCGCCGGGCCGCCAGCGCCGCGCGCCGAATCGCCGGCCGCGCGCGCCGCCGCGCCACCGGTCGCGCCCGGGATCGCGCCGGACGTTGCACCCGTGCGCACCGCAGCCTGGCCCGCGCCGTCGAGTGCGAACACGATCACCTCGTCGCCGCGCGCCGTGTTGAGCGGCAGGTTCCCGCCGGCT
>DASWUT010000196.1:0-2129 GCA_036401455.1 Gemmatirosa sp.
GGGCGCGGCGACGCGCGACGGCTCCGGGGCGCCGTCCACTGGGTTGACGCGCGGCGCCCCGCAGCGCATGATGGGGCGGGCGTTCGGGGCGCCTGCGGGTCCGCGCGAAGGGCCGAGTCCACCCGGGGAAGCCTCTGGTGACGGCATTCCGTCTCCGTGCTGGCCTGCTTGCGGACCGCCGGCCTTCTGCATGGAGGACGTATGCCGCCCACCCGCCCCCTGCCCGACGCGCCGGACCTCGATCAGCTCCGGCGCCAGGCAAAGGATCTGCTGCGCGCCGCACGCGCCGGCGATCGCGCCGCGCTGACGCGCTTCCAAATTCTTCCGTCGCTCGCGCGCGCCGACGACGACGACCTCGCCCGGGCGTCGCTCGCCCTCCACGACGCGCAGTCGGTGATCGCGCGCGAGCACGGCTTCCCGTCGTGGAACGCCCTGCACGAACGCGTCGAGGAGTTGACGCTCGACTTCGACCGGGCCGTGCACGCGTTCGTCGAGGCGGCGACCGACGGCCGCACGGCGCGCGCCGAACGGCTGCTCGCGCGGCACCCGGAGATCGCCGGCGCGACCCTGCACACGGCACTGGTGCTCGGAGACGCCGCCGTCGTCGACGCGCACCTCACGCGGCATCCCGCGCTCGCCCACGAACCCGGCGGGCCGCGCGACTGGCAGCCGCTCCTGTACCTCTGCCACACGTCGCTCGGTCGGACCGCGGCCGCCGCGGAGGGACGCGTCGCCATCGCGCGGCGTCTGCTCGCGCTCGGCGCCGATCCGAACACCCGGTTTCCGTGGCTACATCACGGCGTGCGACGGCCCGTGCTGTGGGGCGCGACTCGCAGCACCCAGCTCCTCCCGCTCGCCGAGCTGCTGCTCGAGGCTGGCGCCGACCCGAACGACGGGGTCACGCTGCCACTGGCGGCGGGTGCCGGCGACCTTGCGGCGCTCGAGCTTCTCCACGCATACGGGGCGGACCTGAACCAGCCCTGGGCCAGCGACGGCGCGGCGACGGTCTACGCCGTCCTGGACTGGGCGTCGACCCCCGCCGGCGTGCACTGGTTGTTGGCGCACGGCGCCGACCCCGATCCGGTGTTCGCCGGCAACGGCGAGACCCCGCTGCACGCGGTCGCCCGGCGCTGGGACCCGGAAACGGCGTCGCTGCTCGTCGAGCGCGGCGCGGACGTCTCGCGCCGGCGCGCCGACGGCCGCACCCCGTACGCGATCGCGGCGCTCCACGGAAACACCCCCGTCGCGGACTGGCTCCAGGCGCGCGGCGCGTCGGACGCGCTTCCGGCCGTCGACCGGCTCGTCGCAGCATGCGGCCGGGGCGATGCGGCGGCCGCCCGGGCGATGCTCGCTGGCCGCCCGGCGCCGGGCGACGAACTCGCCGACGAGCACTACGGCGCGCTGCACCGCGCGGCCGAGCAGGGGGAGGTCGCGGTGCTCGCGCTCCTGCTCGACTGCGGCTTCGACCCGAACCGTGGCGACGAGTCGATCGGCAAGACCGCGCTCCACAGCGCCGCGATGGCAGGGCAACCCGACGCCGTACGACTCCTGCTCGCGCGTGGCGCATCCCCCGACACTCGCGACCGGGAGTTCAACGGCCAGGCACTCGTCTGGGCAGCCGAGGGGTCGAGATCGCATCCGGAGCGCGCACGGGAGTACGCCGCGGTCGGTCGCGTGCTCTTGGACGCCGGATCCCCGGTCGACTGGGCGCCGGGCGAGGAACCGGCCGACGGCCTCGTCGAGGTCCTCGCCGACTGGCGGCGGGAACATGCGGGTCGCTGACCCGTGGTCCTCCGAATCCCGCGGCGCTGCCCGGCTCGAATCCGGCGCGAACGCCGAGAACCGTCTGCGGCCGGCTAGAACGCGGCGACCACCCGCACGCGGGCGGGGGTTCGCCGTGCAGCGACGCGATGCGCGAAACACGCCGGGCAGAGTCCGTGCGACGTGTGCAGCCCACCCCGCGCAGCCGCCGCATCGCGCAGTTCCTCAGCGGCGGGCCGTCCCGCCGCGACCCACGCGGTCGGCTGCCCATCGAGCCCGATCGCACACGCGACCGCGCGACAATCCGTGCACACCCGGAGCGTGCGCCGGCACGCCTCCGTGCGCGCGCGAGATGCGACGCGCGTGGC
>DASWUT010000197.1:0-1655 GCA_036401455.1 Gemmatirosa sp.
AACGCGGTGCGGTCGGCGGCCGGGCGCGCGAGCGCCTGGTCGAAGAGCGCCTGGACGCGCGCCCAGCGCGCGGGGGGCATCGGGGTCGCGGCCACGAGTGAAGGCGTTAGGCGCTGGTCATCATGCCACGGTCACGCTCGGGTGCCGCCGGGCTCACGCCGTGGGCGCGAGCGCGCGCGCGAGCCACGCGCGCGCGGCCCGCCAGTCGCGCTGCACCGTCGGCACCGAAATGCCTAACGCCTCGGCCGTCTCCTCCGCGGTGAGCCCGGCGAACACGCGCGCCTCGACGACGCGCGCCTGCCGGTCGTCGAGCGCGGCCAACCGCGCCAGCGCCTCGTCCAGCGCGAGCAGATGCTCGGGGCGCACAGGGGCGGCGATGGCGAAGTCGTCGATCGGCACCGCGACCGCGCCGCGCCCGCCGCGCTTCTCGGTCATGCGTGCCTCGGCCGCGTTGACGAGCACTTGGCGCATCGCGCGCGCCGCGATGCCGAGGAAGTGCGCGCGGTCGTTCCACGCCCCGCCGGCGTCGCGTGCCGGGAGGAGCTTGAGGTAGGTCTCGTGGACGAGCGCCGTGGTGTCGAGCGTCTCGTTGTCGCTGCGGCGGCGCACGCGGTGGGCCACGCGCGCGAGTTCATGGTAGACGCGCGCGAACAACTGGTCGAACGCGGCCGAGTTGCCGGCGCGGGCGGCGCGGAGCAGCGACGTCGTCGACGTCCCGTCGGCGTCCGGATCCGAGCCGGGCGGTCCGGCGTCGGCAGAGTCAGTGATCGGTTCGCCGCCCATGCGCTGGATGCGCCCCTGTGCCTCCATCACGGCACGGCGCTCCCCGACGGGGGCCGGCGCGTGGCTGCCACATCATGCGCAGCGGCTGGTCCGGGCGCAACTCCGCCGCCACGTCGGTCGTGTGGCGGACCGCGTGCTCGCCGCATGCCGGCGGCGCACCGGCCCATGTGATCGGTTCGGCGCCGTGAAGCTGTATGGACATGCAACCAGCCCCGGTACGAACCGATCGACGCGCCCGCCGGCCGTCAGCTCCGCGACGACTCCGCCCGACGAGCGTCCGGCGCGCGCCCGACACCAGTCGCGCGCCGACGGGGCCGCGTTCCCATTCCGTGCGCCCCCGCCGACAGACCACGCGTATGCCCATCAACTACAACTCGCTCGGTCCGGACCGTCAGCTGAACGAAATCGTGTTTGCCGGAACGCACGACGCCGGCATCAACTCCGGCGCCGCGTCGGCGCGCACGCAGTCGCTCGACATCCGTGGACAGGCGGCGGCCGGCGTTCGCATCTTCGACCTGCGGGTCGCGGCGGCCGGCGTCGCCGGAACCGGGCCCAAACGGGTGGAACTGAAGGCCTATCACGGCATCACGTCGGACAAGACCGCGCAACGCCTCATCATGGGCGGCGACGGCGCCGTCCGCCAGGAAACCCTCGTCCGCACCAAGATGAAGGGCGGAAACTTCGGGATGAGTCTCTTGGACATGCTGCAGGACGCGCGCGACTTCGTCGAGAACGAGGGGCAGACCGAGTTCCTGCTCCTCAAATTCGACAAGTGCACCAACTGGCCGTTGATCGCCGAAGCATGCGTCAGTGTGCTGGGCGGCACCCGCGGGAGCCACGGCGTTCTGTACCCCAACGGCGGCAACCTCAAC
>DASWUT010000198.1:0-4829 GCA_036401455.1 Gemmatirosa sp.
CATGGCCCCACGATGCAGCATCGATCCGTCGAGGGCTGGCCTGTCTGATTGCGCGCTGGATCAAAACGACGCACGCCGCGGTACCCGCCCCGCCCTTCTCGCCCCGCTCGCGCCCTGCCCGGCCGGGCGCTCCGTTCCGCCGTTCGGGGTTGTCGCCCCACTCCGTCCGTCGTCCCTGTCCCGCGCCATCTCGCACGTCCCGCTGCGCCTCACGACGTACACGCTCGCCGGCGTCCCGCTCCACCCGTCGCCCCACCCGCGTCTGCACCACCGGGTCTCCGAGCTATCAGTCCCGCTCGCCCCAGCGAACAGCCTCTTCCGATTCCCCGTCCCGCCTAACGACGAGGACAGATACGGCGGGACGAATCCAGCGGGACGAATCCAGCGGGACGGATCAAGCCGGACGGATCAAGCCGGACGGATCAAGCCGGACGGATCAAGCCGGACGGATCAAGCCGGACGGATCCTGCGCCTACCCTACCGATGCCACATCCGCCTTCCCCCCCGTCGAGATCCGATCTCCGTACAGGTGCCCCGCCCTCGATCTCGTCGCTCCCGTCCCGTGCATCAACTCCGCCGCCAGTTCCCCCCCGGAGAGCAGCACGAGCGAAGACAGGTACATCCATGTCAACAGCACGATCGCCCCTCCGATCGTGCCGTAAGTCTTGTTATAATCGCCGAAGCGCTGCACGTAGATCCGGAATGCGAGCGTGACGAGGAGCCAGAGCACCGTCGTCACGACCGCCGCGATCACGACGTGGGCGTTCCGCTGCTTCGCGTCGGGAAGGACCTTGAAGAGCACGAACGCCGTCGTCGCCACGATCACCCCCGCGATCGGGAACTGCGCGAGGTTCCACAGTGCCCGCGCCGTGCTGCCGAGCCCAACGTGGTCACCCACCCAATCGACGACGTTGGGACCGAACAGGAGTACCGCCGTCGCCAGAATGAACAGGAGTCCGACGCCTAACAGGCAGGCGAGCGCGATCAGCTTGCGCTTCCAGTACGGCCGCGAGTCGTCCGTGCGGTGGTTGTAGACCGTGTTGAGCGCCGCCATCAGCCCGCTGAACACGTTGGACCCCGACCAGAGGGCGAGCAGCGCGCCCACCGACACGATCCCCGGCGCGCTCGGCGAGAACACCACGTCCTTCACGACGTTCTGAACCAGGGCGAACGCGTCGCCTGGGACCGCGCGCGACAGCTGGTTGAGCAGGAAGGTGAACGTCTTCTGCTTGTCGCCGATGAGCGCGAGCAGTGGCGCGAGAAAGAGGAAGATCGGGAACAGCGAGAAGAAGAAGTAGTACGCGGTCTGGGCCGCGAGGTCGATGACGTCGTCGGCGACGATCTGGGCGCCGACCTTCTTCAGCAACGGTCCGAGGCGGTAGCCTTTGATCTCCATGCGCCGTGGCTCCGAGAACGCCAGCGCGCGCGGTGCGTGCGGCCGGCCTGTGCGGGCGCCGCATCCGAACGCCCGCACAGGCATCGGGCAAGCGACGGGCCAGGGATGGCGGGTGACGGGCCTCTCGTGGGCCGCTGCGCGACGTCGTGACGGACGACGCTGCGCGACGGCGGCGTGCCCGGCGGCGTACCCGGCGGCGTACCCGGCGGCGCTACTGCGGGCGGCCGGCGGGAACGGACGCGCTGGGTCGCGCGGCGACGAGCGTCGCGATCGGCGTCGGCGTCTGCCAGACCGGGACCACGCCACGGTCGGCGACGAGCGTGTCGTTGCGTCCGGCCGCGCGCCGCCGCCCCGCGTGCGTGCCCGCGCGCGTGAGGAGCGAGGCGCCGAACCCCGCGCTCAGCCCGATCCACGTGACGGCGACGGCGAGCGTGTGCGCGACGAGCGTCGCGCCCGGCACGCGGCTGACCGCCCCCGCGACCATCCACAAGCCGAGGACGATCCCGAGCCCGAGGAGCACCGGAGCCGGCGAACGGGCTGGCAGTGCGCCGCCGTCGCGCGCTCGCGCGATGAGCGCGCGCCCGAGCACCGCCGCGGCGGCGAGGAACCCGAGCGTGGCGAGGCCCGCCGCGGCGACCGCATAGACCACGATCGCCAGCGGCACGGCGACGATCCCGATGATCGTCGCGGCGAGCGCGGCGACGAGGACGACCAGCGCGGGGACGACGAGCAGCTGCCCCGCCACACCGGCCGCGAGCGCGCGGGCCGGGTGCTGCTCGACCACCTCGCGGACGGCGCGGAGCTGCCGGTCGGCGCGCGTCGCGACCGCGGCCCCGAGCGCCCCGAGCAGCAGGAACCAGCCGAGCGGCATGCCGAGCGCGGCGGCGAGGGTCGGTGGGGCGACGGGGCCGGCGCTCTGGGCCGCGGTCGCCGTCTGGGTAGCGTTCGCCGGGGCATCGGCGCGGGTCGCGTGCCCGAACAGGCTCGCCGCGTTGCCGTCGACCCGCGCGCCGGGGTGGACGACGACGTCGCCGAACACGGTGAGCACGTCGCCGTGCACCGTGCCGTAGACGTCGATCGGTCCGCGCACGAGGATCACGCTCCCCGGCTGCGCGACACCGGCCGGGACGACGAGACCGCCGGACGGAGCCACGACGCTGGCCGCGGGCGCGGCCGTCTGCCACGGAATGTCGTGCCGCACGCGGCTCCTCACGCCTCGTGTGCGGACGGTTCGCCGGAGGCGACCCGCCGACTCACCGCCGCCGCCGCGCGCAGCCCGGTGCCCGCCAGCGCGAGCGCCGCGACGAGCACGCCGAGGGCGAGCACGAGCGCGGCGCCCGAACTGGCCGGCGCGCCCGCGAGCGCGGCGACCGCGCCCAGCACCCCGGCCCACAGCGTCGCGCGGAGCTGCGCCGCGGCCGCATCGGTCGTGAAGGCGACCAGGTCGGCGTGCGCGAGCATCCAGACCGTGGCGGCGGTGAGCAGCGCGCCCATCCCGACCGCGCCGCCAGCCGCAAGCACGCGCAGCGGCGTCGATGCAGGCACGAGGCGGCGTACCGAATCGCCGAGCGCGACGTGCCACGGCTCGAACACGTGCACGTCGGCCATCACGCGGTCGGCGAACCCGAGCGACGGCGTGAAGTGCGGCAGGACGTCGAGCGACTCCGTGAACGCGATCTCCTGCTCGAGCTCGTCATGGCACGCGGCACACTCCCGCAGGTGCGCGCGCAAGGGCGCGACGCCGAATCCGGATTCGCGGCCGGAGTCGGCGTCGACCAGCAGGTCGAACTCGTCGGGGAGAAGATGGCGGGTCACGTCACGAAAGGTCGTCGGGGCCTACGCGTCCGGATGCGGTCGGGTTTCAGCACGGCACGTCGGTGCTCGACGTTCACCCCCCGGCACCCTCGTCGCGCTATGCACGCGAGTCTTCGAGCGCCCGCCGCAGCTCGTGCCGCGCGCGGTGGATGTACGTCTTCACGGTCCCGAGGGGGAGGTCGAGCGTCGAGGCGATCTCCTCGTACGACCGCCCCTCGACGTGACGAAGCATGATGCAGGCCCGGTAGAGCGGCCGCAGCTGGGCGACGGCCTGCTCGATCGCCGTGCCCAGTTCGCGCGCTTCGAGCTCGTCGAGCGCCGATTCCTGCTGGGCCGCCAAATCGAGCGCCGACGCCGCCGATTCGGCCGCCGTCCGCGCGTGCGGCGAGCCGTCGATGCTCACCGTGTCGAGCGTGCGGCGGCGCAGGTGATCGATCGCGACGTTGTTGGCGATCTTGAAGATCCAGCTCGAGAACTTGAACTCGGGGCTGTACTTGTCGATGTGGTTGAGGATCTTGACGAACGTTTCCTGCGCGAGGTCCTCGCTCGTCTCGCGGTCACGCACCATCCGGTAGATGAGCGAGAACACCGGCCGCTCGTAGCGGCGTACCAGTTCGCGGTACGCGCGCTCGCGTCCCTCCTGCGCCAGCCGCACGACGTCGGCGTCCGGCAGGTTGGTGAGGTCGAGGGAGGGCGGCGGGGGCGGCATGCAGGAGGGAGCGGCTGAGGCGGGTGCGCGCCGCGCCCGACCAAAGTAGCGGCGCCGCTGGCGACGATGGGCCGCGGCCGGCGAGCTTACGGTCGATGCCGCCCCTCACGCCCCCATCCGACCCCCCGCGGACCGTCGTCACCGCGCCCGACGTCGCGGCGGCCGCGGCCGCGGGAGGACGCGAGAAGCGGGCGTACGTGCAGCGCACGTTTTCCGAGATCGCGCCGCGCTACGACCTGCTCAACCGCGTGCTCTCGCTCAACGTCGATCGCTGGTGGCGCCGGCGCGCGCTCGCCGCGCTCGCCTGGACCGAGCGGCCCGACGGTGTCTACCTCGATCTCTGCGCGGGCACGCTCGACGTCGGAGCGCTGCTCGCGCGGCAGCGCGGGTTCCGCGGGCTCGTCGTCGGGGCCGACTTCGCCGAACCGATGCTGCGCGCCGGGGCGGGGAAGGCGCCGCGCGTCGGCGCGCCGTCGGTCGCCCCGGTCGCGGCCGATGCGGTGCAGCTGCCCTTCGCCGACGGCGCCCTCGACGGGGCGATCGTTGCGTTCGGGATCCGCAACGTCGCGGGGCTCGACGCGGCGCTCGCCGAGGCGCGGCGCGTGCTCCGACCGGGCGGTCGGTTCGTCATCCTCGAGTTCACGACGCCGCCCAACGCCGTCGTCCGTGCCGCGTACCACGCCTACTTCCATCGAGTGCTTCCGGCGGTGGGGGGCCTCGTCAGCGGGCATCGTACCGCCTACCGCTATCTCCCCGAGTCGGTCGCGCACTTTCCGCCCGAGGCCGCGCTCGCCGACCGGATGCGCGCAGCGGGGTTCGCCGCCGTGCGTTGGGAGCGCCTGACGCTCGGGATCGCGGCGATCCATGTCGGAAGCGCCGGACTGTCGGCCGCGTCCACGGCGCGCGCCG
>DASWUT010000199.1:0-5317 GCA_036401455.1 Gemmatirosa sp.
GGCAGATAGCGGATCTGCTTCTGCACGTCGAGGATGTTGAGGCGCGGCACCTGGTCGCCGCCGACATAGCCGCCCTCACCGCGCACGCGCTGGTCACCGCCCGAGCAGAAGGCGAGGTCGCCCTCGCCGGTGAGCAGCACGACCCCGGTCGTGAGGTCGTCGCGCGCGTGGTCGAACGCGTCGATCAACTCGGCGACGGTCTCGGGCCGGAACGCGTTGCGCACTTCGGGGCGGTTGATCGTGATCTTCGCGATCGCCTCACCCGCGGCGCGCTCGTAACGGATGTCGGTGTAGGACCTGATGGGCTGCCAATCGATGCTCATACCGGGCGTGGAAGCGGGACGGCTCCGCCCGCGGGATGGCTCGCGTGGCGGCGCCCCGCAAAGCTAGACGGGGCGTCCCGGCGCGCGGCGCCCTATGTTGCGGAGCACACGGCTGCTCCCGCCATACTCCTCCGGAGATCCTCCATGCGCGCTCGCCTCGGGTTGTCCCTCGTCGCGGTCCTCGGCTCCGCCCCCCTCGCCGCGCGCGCGCAGGCCGCGCCTGCCGCACAGGCCCCCACCGCGCAGGCGCCTGCCGCGCAGACGCCCGCACAGCGCGCGGCCGCGACACTCCCCGCAGGACCGTACAAGGCGGCGACGCCGGGCGGAACGAAGGTCGCGAACGTCACGTGCAAGGATGGCACGACGGGCAGGGTCGGGCGCGGCGCGTGCGCGCGGCACGGCGGCGTGGGAGCGGTCGGCGCCCCGGCTCCGGGCGCGGCGAAGGCCGCCGCCGTGGCATCGGCCAACCCGGGGGGTGTCGCGCCTGCCCCGACGCCGCAGGCGACCGCGGTCGCGCCTGGCGGGCTCGCGCGGCGCGGCGTCGCCGTTGCCCCAGGCGGTACGCGCACGCCGGCCACCCAGGCAGCGCACGCTTCGACCGGCGGAACCGACGACGCCAACCCCGCGGGCGCGGTGGCACAGTGCAAGGACGGGATGTACTCGCACGCCAAGGGACATCGCGGGGCCTGCTCGCGGCATGGTGGCGTGGCGAAGTGGATGGCCTGAGGGAAGGGCGTGCTTGGTGGGACGCCGTTGATCCGGCGGCTCGCCGAGGCGAGTGCGTTCGCGCCGTTTCAACGCCGCCGTTCCCCCGCTCTTTCAACGCCGCCCTCCTCGCGCCCGCCTTCCGCCCCGCGCGGTTCCCCGAGACACTCGCGGACGACGCCGGCAAACTCCGCCGGCCGTTCCAGATGCACGGCGTGCCCCGCGCCGGGCATCACCACGAGCCGCGCGCCCGCGATCACCTCCCGCATCGCGCGGCCTAACGCGACGTACTTCGCGTCGAGCGCTCCGGCCACGATCAGCGTCGGCGCGCCGATCGCGCCGAGCTGGTCGAGCACCGGCGGATCCGCGCCCGCGCCCGCCCCGCGCAGGCTGTTGGCGAGCCCGCGTGCGTCGTTCGCCAACCGGTGGACGCGCAGCCGCACGCGCACGTCCTCACCGAGGGACGCCTGCGATGCCCAGAGCGGCAGCCGCTCCCACCGGTCGACGAACGCGGCCACGCCGTCGCGCTCGATCGTGTCGGCGAGTGCACGGTCCGCCGCCACGCGCGCCGCGCGCTCGGCCGGATCGGCGATGCCCGGCGACGCGCTCTCGAGGAGCAGCGCGTCGACCCGGCCGGGGTGGGCGAGCGCGAAGCGGAGCGCCGCGCGGCCGCCTAACGAATACCCGAGGACCGCGACGCGTGTCACGTCGCAGGCATCGAGCACGCGGGTGAGGTCGTCGGCGAGGCGGGCGAGTGCGTAGCGCGCAGGGTCGGCCGGCGCGCCCGAGCGGCCGTGCCCCGGGAGATCGACGGCGAGCGTCGTGTAGCGCCCGCCGAGTGCCGCGACGAGCGGCGCCCACGTGGTGCCCGCGCCGGTGAAGCCGTGGAGCAGGAGCAGTGCCGGGCCCGTCCCCGCGCGGGCGACGTGCAGGCGGAGCCCGTCGCCGACGTCGACGTCCTGGGCGACGTCGGCGGGTTCGGGCACGGACCCGGTCAGTCGGCGCCTAACGCGGCGGCCACCGCCGCCCACGCGCCGCGGTGCAGCGCGACGTTCCGCGCGCGGTCGGTGCGCATCTCGACGACGTGCAGGCCGCGCCCACCGACCCCGGCCTTCACGGCCGCGCGGAGCGCCGGGGGCGTGTCGGCGCGGTGGTAGCACGCCCCGTACAGCGCAGCTGCCGGGCCGAACTCCAGCCCGTGCGGCGTGCCGAACAGCGCTTCGAAGTGCGCCGGGTGCGCCGCCTGCGGCAGGAACGAAAAGATCCCGCCGCCGTCGTTGTTCAACACGACGATCGTCGCGTCGAGCGCGTGCAGCCGCGCCGCGAGCAGCCCGTTCATGTCGTGGTAGAACGCGAGGTCGCCGATGACGAGGACCAGCGGCCCGCCGCCCGCCTCGCGCGCGGCCGCCGCCGTGCCTAACGCTGTCGAGACGACGCCGTCGATCCCGTTCGCGCCGCGGTTGGCGAGCACGCGGAGTGCCCGACCGTCGCCCGCGGCGAACGCGTCGAGGTCACGCACCGGCATGCTGCTGCTCACGAACAGCGTCCCCCCCGCCGGAACGAGCGCCGCGACCTCGGCGAGCGCGCGCCCCTCGAACGGCTCGTCGAGCGCGGCGGCATAGTCGGCGAGCGCCGCGCCCGTGGCCGCGTCCACCTGCCGCCACCGGGCGCGCCAGCCGGACGTCGGCGCGCCGTCACCCGGCGCGAGCTCCGCGCGCAAGCGTTCGGCGAGGACCCGCGGATCCGCGTGCACCACCTCGGCGGCCCGGAGCGACGGATCCGGCCAGCGCGCGGCGTCGACGACCACCTGTCGCGCCACCGCCGCGTGGCGTTCGAGGTACTGCAACAGCGGCTTGGACGTCGGAAGGGCGCCGATACGCAGCACGAGGTCGGGCGCGAGCGCGGCCGCGGCCCGCTCGTCGCGCAGCGCGGCGTCGTAGCGGTCGACCACCGGATCGTCGGGCGATCCGTCGCGGTGCGCGCCCCACCGCAGCTGCGACAGCGGGTCGGCGAGGAGCGGCGCGTCGAGCACGCGCGCGAGCGCGGCGAGCGGCGCGGCGAGCCCACGGTCTAGCTGCGGGCCGCAGACGAGGAGCGGACGATGGGCGGCGCGCAACTCCGCCGCGATCCGGCGCGCGACCGCGTCGGCGAGCGTCGGCGGCGCATCGTCCACGACCACCCACGGTGCACCGTCCGCGCGGCCGCGCCAGGCGAGGGCGTCGCCGGCACCGAGCCCCGCGGGCGCCTCGACCGCGACGGGGACGAGCGGCTCGCGGAAGGGAAAGTTGAGGTGCACCGGCCCGGCCGGCGCGGCAGCCGCCGTCGCGACCGCGCGCCCGGCGAGCGTGCGCGCGTAGCGCAGCAGGCCGGGCGTCGCCTCGGGCAGCGCGACCTCGGCGAACCACTTGGCGTGCGCGCCGTAGAGGCGGTGCTGGTCGATCGTCTGTGCCGCGCCGACGTCCTGCAGTTCGGGCGGCCGGTCGGCGGTGAGGACGAGGAGCGGAACGCCGGCCGCGCGGGCCTCGACCACGGCGGGGAAGAAGTTGGCCGCCGCCGTTCCCGATGTGCAGAGCAGCGCCACCGGCGCGCCGAACGCGCGCGCCATCCCGAGGGCGAAGAAGGCGGCGGAGCGCTCGTCGAGGTGCACCCACGTGCGAAGCGCGGGGTGCTCGACGATCGTGAGCGCGAGCGGTGTCGACCGCGATCCGGGCGCGATGCAGACGTGGCGCACGCCGCTCCGTGCCAGTTCGTCGACGAATGCGCCGACGTAGGCGAACGCGGCCTCCGCGATCGGGTCGGCCGGCGGCGTCACGGGCGCGCCGGCGTTGCGCGCCGGCGGGTGGCCTCGCGCGCTCCGGCGAGCGCGGCCGTGAGCGCCTGCGTCATCGACCGCAGCTTCAGGCGCGACTCCGCGTACTCCGCGTCCGGGTCCGACCCGGCCACGATCCCGCAACCCGCGAACAACCACGCCTCGCGCCCCGCGACGACGGCCGAGCGGAGCGCGACGGCAAACTCGCCGCCGTCGCGCCCGACCCAGCCGACTGGCGCGGCGTACCACCCGCGATCGAGTCGCTCGCGCGCGCGCAGGAAGGCGAGCGCAGGCTCGCGCGGCGTGCCACCGACCGCGGGCGTCGGATGCAACCGCGCCACGACGTCGAGCAGCGACCGTCCGGGGCGCAGCCGTGCGCGTACGGGCGTGTGCAGGTGAAACACGTGGCGCAAGGCGAGCAGCTCCGGTTCGTCGGCCGCGACGACGTCGTCGCACAGCGCCGCGAGACCGGCCCGCAACGCCTGCAGCACGAGCGCGTGCTCCGCCCGGTCCTTGACGCTCGCCATCAGGCCGGCAGCCGAACGCGCGTCGTCGGACGGGTTGGAGCCACGGCGCGCCGAGCCGGCGAGGCTGCTTGCGCGCACGACGCGACCGTCGACGCGAACGAGACGCTCGGGGCTTGCGCCCACGAACGCACGATCATCGCGCCAGTATGCAAACACGTAACAGTCGGGGTGCGCGGTGCGCAGCTGGCGTAGGACGGCGAGCACGTCGACGTCGCACGGGGCCGCGGCGTGCACGGAGCGCGCGAGCACGACCTTCTCGAACGCTCGGGCGCCGATCGCCTCGACCGCTTCACCGACGAGCGCGCGCCACTCTGCACCGGGAACCACGTCGGCAACGGCGAGCGACGTGTCGCCGCTTGCTGCGGTGATCCCGCCTTCCATGGCGCCACCATCGATACATGCCGCCAGCACCACGTCGCGCAGCTGGGCGATCGCGCGCGAACTGACGTCTGCCCGACCGTCGGCCCCGACGATCACGTTGGTCGTGAGCCACGTCGTGCCGGCCGACGCCGCGAGCTGGAGCCGCGGTAGCGTGAGCTGCGCGCTCGGGAAGCCGCGCCACGCGGCGGTCCGCGGCCCGTTCGGCTCGAACGAGAAGCCACCGACGAGCACCGGCCCGGCCCCGGGCGCGCCCTCGGACGGGTCGGCCACGATCGCGTCCGCGAGGAGGGCGTTCCACGCGCGATCGACCGTTGCGAAGCGGTCGGGCCCGTCGGGCGTGAACGTGGCCGCGGCGCCGAGCCCAACCAGCGCGCAGTCATCGGCGGGCCGTGTCCACAGTGCACGCCCCGCGGCGAGAAGGCCGGCGAGGGCCGGAACGTGCGTCGCCGCGCGCCCGATCGCCGCGAGCGCGTCGATCGCGTCCACGGCCGGCACCTGCTCGACCACGCTCACGAGGACCGGACGCTGCGCGTCGCGGGCCCGGTCGCGCGCGTCGGCGAGGAGCGCAGACA
>DASWUT010000200.1:0-3779 GCA_036401455.1 Gemmatirosa sp.
GGGCCGGCGATCAGCCGGGTGCGCTCTGCTTCGCCGCCGGCGATGATGAACGTCGCGCTACCAAGTCCGTCGTCGCTCGTCAGCCGTCGGCCGAGGAGTCCCTGGCCGCCCGCGCGCGCGAAGCTCGCTCCACGAGCCGCCGCCCCGGCGCGCCGCGTGCTCGCGACCGCGAACTCGCCGCGCCATTCTTCGTCCAGTTCGCGGTTGGGTGGCCGAATGCTGACGCCGGTCGCATTCTCGAGCGGGTTGCGCGCCAGCTGTACGCGCGCGGCGTAGAGTGAGCCGAACACCGTGGGGTCGCCGAGCGCGAGGGCGTACCCATTTCGTCCGTGCGTACCGATCGCGTCCGCGCGCACGTCGCGCCCCGTCCCCAGCAGATTGCGCTCGCTGAATCCGACGCCGTAGCTGCTCGGCGCTGCCGCGGCCGTACCGCTCGCCCCGTTGGGCGGCGTGCTGCTGTTGAACCGCAGGTCGGGTCGGAACGAGACTGCGTCGCGCGCAACGAGCGTCAGCGCGAGCGGCGCGGTAGGGCCGCAGTCCGACGCGACGAGGACCACGTCGTCGAGGTAGCTCAGTGCGCGGAGGCGGCGCAGCGATTCGGCGACCCGGAGCGTATCGACCGTGTCGCGTGGCGCGAGCAGCACGAACCGGCGGAGCGTACGCCGCTGCGTCCGGACATGTGCGCGCCCGTTGATGTGCGCCAGGAGCGGTGCGTGAGGCGACCGCGGCCCCTCGGTCGCGACGTCGATCGTGCCGATTCGCCGGCCCGAGAGTTCCGCGAGGTTCGTGCGGCTCTCGACCGCGCGGCACTGCGCTGCGCCCGAATCGACCGCCGGACGCTCGACCGCTCGACCGTCAGGGGGTTGTGCGGCGGCGCGCTGTGCGACGGCAAGCGCGAGCGCGGCCATGCCGCCGCGCCGTGCCGCGGCCGAACGGTGCGCGGGCGCGCGCGAACGGGTGAGCAAGCGATCGAGGCAGGACCTGCGCGGACGACCGCTCAGGCATGAAGGAGGAGGCTACGAGCGTCGGCGCGAACGTCGACTGTCCAATGTTACCGAACGGACGGAGCACGCGCGAGCGGTGACGCGGATCACGCGTCTGAAACGCAACACGGCCCCCGCAGCGAGGAGGCTGCGGGGGCCGCGGTCGATCACGCCGGCCCGAGACGGAGGCTAGAGCCGGTGACCCGGTGTTACCGAGCGACGGTCGAGCGACCGTTTGCCCAGGTCAGGCCGGCGTGCGAACTAAAACTAGACAATGGATCACCTCCTCGATTGCGGGTGGCACATCGGGCGTCGATGCATCGCCGCGCCAGCGCGCGGCGACAGCGGAAAATACACGCAGAGCTGGTGGCGGTTCCACCCCACGTAGAGTCTTTCCTATCAGTGGATTCGCACGCCGTTCCGCCACGCCGACCTCAGCTTTCAGCCGTGATACGCGCCACCGTCGCCACCCCCGCGCCGCTCGTCCGCGCGGCCGCCCTCGTTGCGAGTCTTGCGGCCCTGCACCCAGGCGCTCCCCTGCGTGCGCAGACGCGCGCCGGTAGCACCGCCTCCGGATCGACCGACACGGTAACCGGTCCGGGTCGCCGCGCGTTTCGCCCGACGGACACGTATCGCGTCGCGACGCTCAGCAATCCGGCGGTGTCGCCGGACGCGGCTCGCGTCGCCGTCGTCGTGACGCGTGTCGTCGAAGCCGAGAACCGCCGCCGATCGGAGGTCTGGATCGTGCCGGCCGGCGGCGGAACGCCAACGCGCCTTCCGTTCGGCGATTCGGTCGACGTGACGGCGCCGCGGTTCTCTCCCACCGGCACGCTGTACGTGAGCGTCGGCCCGCGCCGCGGACGCGCCCGGACTTACGCGGTCGCCCTCGACAGCGCGCGCGACGAGAAGCCGACAATGGTCGCCTCCGCGCCGCCCGCGAGCGCGAGTTGGTCGCGCGACGGGCGCCTCGCCGTGTGGGCCGACAGCGCACGCGCAACCTCCGATACCGCGCGCGGCGACCTGCCCCCGTCCGACTCGGCGGGCAGCAGTAGTGCGCGCGCGAGCGCGCCGCGTGGCGGCGCGCCGGGCGACGCGGCGATCGGTAGCCCGCCGCCCGGCGTGCTCGCCCGACCGCCGTTCGGTGCCGTCACACGACCGCTCGACGCCGCCCGCTTCGACGGTCGGCACTTCGACGACATTCCGTACAAGAGCAACGACCGCGGCTTCGTCGCGAACCCGGCCGGCCCGCCGCACGCGCGCCCCGCGCAGCTCTACGCGTGGAGCCCGGGCGACACCGTGCGTCGCGCGCTCACCGCGACGCCCTACACCCACGGCGAGGCCGCTCTCTCGCCCGATGGCCGCTACGTCGCGTTCGTCGCCGATTCGGCGCTCCGCAGCGACTCGCTCGTCAGCGCGGAGCACGACTCGATCGCCCGGCTGCCGTACGACCGCGCGCGCGACGACGTCGACCGCGACGACGTGGACATCTTCGTCGTGCCCGTCGACGGCAGTGCCGAACCGCGCCGGCTCGCCACGCTGCCCGGCAACGAGTCGCAGCTCGCGTGGTCGCCGGACGGGCGGAGCGTCGCGTTCGTCTGGCATCCCGGGCGCGTGAAGTCGGCGCGTCTCGCAACCGTCGACGTCGCGAGCGGGCGCGTCCGCGATCTGTTAGGCGACTTCCGCTACGAGCCCGAACAGGTCACGTGGGCCTCCGACCGCCTGCTCTTGATGACCGCGCAGGTCGGGGGCCGCACCGCGATCTTCCGCGTCGGCTCGGGCGGCGGCGGCGTGCGTGAGGTCGTCGGTGGCCGTCGCCGGATGAGCGGACTCGCGGTCGACACCGCGCGCCGGATCGTCGCCTTCGTCGCGATCGCGCAGACCACGCCCACCGAGCTGTTCGTCGCCAACGCCGACGGCACGGGCGAGCGTCGTCTCACCGGCTTCAACGACGCGCTTCGCCGGGAGGTCGCGTTCAGCGACGCCGAGCGGTTCACGTTCACCAGTGTCGGCGGCCTCCCGATCGAGGGGTGGCTCATGAAGCCCTTCGGCTACGACTCGACGCGCCGCTACCCGGTCGTGCTGTACATCCATGGCGGCCCTCACTCCAACTACGGCGAGAACTGGTTCGACGAGTTCCAGAACCTCGCCGGCGCAGGGATGATGGTGCTGTTCACGAACCCGCGCGGCTCGAGCGGCTACGGCGGCGAGTTCACCTACGCGACGCGCGGACGCTGGGGCGCCGAGGACTATCAGGACCTCATGCGCGCGGTCGACCTCGTCGCCCAACGCGCGGACGTCGACAGCACGCGCATGGGCGTCAGCGGCGGATCGTACGGCGGATTCATGACGGCTTGGATCACGACCAGGACGACCCGCTTTCGCGCCGCGCAGGTCGACCGCATGATCAGCGACTGGACGTACTGGTATGGTGCGAGCGACGCCCAGGGCCTGACCGAGTTCGAGTTCTACGGCAAGCCGTGGGACAACCAAGCGATGTACGACTCGCTCTCGCCCATCCGGCACGTCGCCCGCGTCCGCACGCCGACGCTGCTCGTGCAGAGCGAGGATGACTTCCGCACGCCGATGGGAAACGCGGAGCTGTGGTTCGAGTCACTGCGCAAGCGCGGCGTGCCGGCTGAGTTCGTCCGCTACCCGCGCAGCACGCACGAACTCTCGCGCAGCGGCGAGCCGTGGCTGCTCGCCGATCGGCTCGGGCGACTGCGGCAGTGGTTCGGCTACTGGCTCGCGGAACCCGCCCCCGCGCGGGCGGCCGCCGCCGGCGAGGTCCGGTGACCG
>DASWUT010000201.1:0-1903 GCA_036401455.1 Gemmatirosa sp.
TTTGGGCTGTCGCGGGGGCCGAGGGTGTGCGTCTAACGTGGCGTTGAAGCTGACGGGTATGCAAGGACGCCATGCCGCGCCCCTCGGCTGCCTCGCGCCTCGGCTCTAGCACACCCGCAACACCCGCAGCTTAACTTGGGAGTTCGGCGGCAACACGCTTTGTCACGAGGCCACCATGGGATTGGACGCAGTCGAGTACGTCATGGCCGTCGAGGCCGCGTTCGGGATCGAGCTGCCCGACGCCGAGGTGCGGCGCATCGCAACGGTCCGGGAGCTGGCCGCGGTCGTTCGTGCGCGCGTCCCGACCGGCCCGACCGACGTCTGCCTGAGTCAGCGCGCGTTCTACCGCGTCCGGAACGCCTTCGTCCGCCACGCCGGAGTGCCGCGCGCGGCGGTGCGGCCCGGCACCCTGCTCGCCGACCTGCTCCCGCCCGAGGCGCCGACGCGCGAGCGGGCCTGGGCGGCTGTCCGCGCCGACTTGGGGCCGGGCTCCCGCTACGCGGTCGTCGACGTCGGCCCCGTCGGCCGCCTGCTCCGCGGACGCCCGAGCACCGTCGCCGACCTCGCCGACGAGGTCCTGGCGCACGACCCGGGCGCGTTCCGCCGGCTAGACGCGCCGTGGAGCGACGGGCAGATCCGGGACGTGCTACTCCGCTTGCTTGACGCGCAGGTGGGGGCCCGCACGCGCGAGCGCGGGGCTGCCGTCCTCGATGCGCACCTGGTGCACGACATAGGTCTGAGCTGAGCCGCCGAACGAGGCGTTGAAGCTGTCGGGTATGCAGGGATGCTCCCGTGCGGCCCTCGGCACTCTCTCGCCTCGGCTCTATCACGCACCGAAAGCCCGCAGCTTAACTCGAGCGTTAGCCCGCACAAAGCACGCTTATGTCGACCAAGCAGTTTCCACAACCGTTCTCCGCGGCCGAGCTGGAGTCGGTGTGCAAGGCACTCGCGGACACGAGCGCCGGACTGACCGGCAGCGAGATTGGCCAGGTGTTGCGCCAGGTCGGCGTCGATGACCCCGACCCCGCGCTCACCAAGTGGAAGCGCCTGTTCAACGCCCTCGCGCCCCGGCAGAACCGGGACGGGTCGGGCGACCGCGTGCTGGCCTTCATCAGCTACGCCCTCGCCCCGGCCCGCTACCGCGGCCAGGAACCGACATTCCAGGCGCGGCGGGCGGAGGTCAACGTCACGCTCGCGTTCCACGGCCTCGAGTTCTGCGAGGACGGCAGGTTCCGCCGGTGCGCGGCCGCGGCGACTCTCTCGGAGGCTGAGGAGCGTGCCGGCAGACTGCGGCAGGAGTTGGAGCGCCGGCGCGTCGAACCCGAGGTGCTCGCCTTCTGCCGTGCCGAGCTCCTCGCCGACAACTACTTCCACGCGGTCCTGGAAGCGACCAAGAGCGTCGCGTCGGCCATCCGCGCGCGCGCCGGGCTGACCGGCGACGGCGCGGAGCTCGCGCAGCAGGCGTTCGGCGGCAGCAATCCGCCGCTGCAGGTCAATCCGTTCCGGTCGGACACGGAGCGCGGCGAGCAGCGCGGGTTCACGAACCTGCTTGTAGGTTTCTTCGGCACGTTCCGGAACCCGACGGCCCACGCTGCCCGCATCGAGTGGCCGATGTCGGAACAGGACGCCCTTGACCTCCTGTCGCTGGCCTCGCTGCTCCACCGCAGGATCAAGTCCGCAACCGCCCGCGCGGGTGCGGGCTAACGAGGCGTTGAAGCTGTCGGGTATGCACGGACGCTCCGCTCCTCCGCAGTCCGTGTCACCGGGACGGCGTATCTCGCTCGGAAAACCCGCAGCTTAACTTGGGCGTTAGACACCGGGGTCGGCATCGTCGTCGTGCCGCGGGATCGGACACGTGGGGGTCGTGGGGCCGCGCGGCGGCGCGCGACGCCGGCCGTCGCCC
>DASWUT010000202.1:0-3320 GCA_036401455.1 Gemmatirosa sp.
CCCGGCGTGCGGCGCGCGAGCGCGTTGACCGTGACGTCGTCGGCAATCGGCTTGTTGCGCAGGTGCACCCGCAGGATCCCTTCGCGCCCCTTGAGGTCGGGCGCGTCGACGACCACCTGACGGTCGAAGCGGCCCGGGCGCAGGAGCGCGGGGTCGAGCACGTCCGGCCGATTGGTCGCGGCGATGAGGATCACGCCGTCGTTGGACTCGAAGCCGTCCATCTCGACGAGCAGCTGGTTGAGCGTCTGCTCGCGCTCGTCGTGTCCGCCGCCGAGGCCTGCGCCGCGGTGGCGCCCGACGGCGTCGATCTCGTCGATGAAGATGATGCAGGGCGCGTGGGCCTTACCCTGCTCGAAGAGGTCGCGGACGCGGCTCGCGCCGACGCCGACGAACATCTCGACGAAGTCCGAACCAGACATCGAGAAGAACGGACGCCCGGCCTCACCGGCCACCGCGCGGGCGAGCAGGGTCTTGCCCGTGCCCGGCGGCCCGACGAGGAGCGCGCCCTTGGGCAGGCGGCCGCCGAGCTTCGTGAACTTCTGCGGGTCCTTGAGGAACTCGATGATCTCCTGCAGCTCGACCTTGGCCTCGTCCGCGCCGGCGACGTCGGCGAAGGTCACCTTCGGCGTGTCGCCGGTGAGGAGCTTCGCCTTGCTCTTGCCGAACGAGAACGCCTTGGCCCCACCCGCCTGCATCTGGCGGAACAGGAACAGCCAGAAGCCGATGAGCAGCAGATATGGCAGGAACGCGATGAGCATCCCGCCGAGCGACGCGCCCTCTTTCTCGCGCGAGACCTGGACGCCGCGCGACGTGAGGTCGTCGACGATCTTGTCCGAGGCCGGCGCGGCGAGCTGCGTCGTGTAGTGATCGGTCGGCCGGTTGCGCGGGCCGATCGGCAGCTTCGCCTTGAGGTCGCCCGTGATCGTCGTCGCGCCGGAGAACACGGCGGTTCTGACGTTCCCGGCCGCGGCGAGCTGGCGGAACTGGGTGTCGGTGATCTCGGTCGCGTCGCCGCGGCCGGCCCCGGTGAACTGGAGCAGCAGCACCGGGATGAGGATGACGACCAGCCAGAACGCGATCGTCTTGGACGCGCGCCCCCAGTTGGCCGGCTTCTTTGGCGGTTGTGGCATCGACGGAGGCATGAACCTCTCACTTCCTGCGGACTGACCCGCGGTGTGCGCGCCGGCCGCGATCGTCCGCGACGGCGCGGACGGCGGTGGCGTGCGATACACATGACGTACGACTGCTGGACCGACGACTACGGGGAGAAGAGCAACTGCCTCGCCACGGTCCCCGCAGCGAGTATACCGTCGTACGCTCGCGCAGCGCGAACGCCACGCTAAGACGCAAGACTGGCGACGTACGGCACGTGCCGAAACTGCTCGGCGTGGTCGAGGCCGTACCCGACTAGAAACTCCTCGGGCGCATCGAAGCCGACGAACCGCACCGGGCGCTCCAGATGCGACGCAATCCGCTTGTGCAGCAGCGCGCAGATCTCGAGCGAGCGCGGACGCCGCTGCCCGAGCAGCGCGACGAGCGTCTGCAGGGTGCGACCCGAATCGACGATGTCCTCCACCAGTAGAATGTGTTTACCCTCGAGCGAGGTTTCCGGGTCGTACACCAGCCGTACCTTGCCGCTCGACACCGTCGCGTCGCCGTAACTCGACGCGACGAGGAAGTCGACCTGCAGCGGTCGGACGATCTGCCGCACGAGATCGCTCAGGAAGATGAAGCTGCCCTTGAGCAATCCGAGCACGAGCATCTCGCCGTCCGGGTACGCCGCCGTGATCTCCCGCCCGAGCGCCGCGACGCGCGCGGCGATTTCCTGCTCGGTATACACCACGCGTCGTAATTTGCGCCCATCGAGCCGCGGGTCGCGCGTGGGGTCGACCGCCGATGCGCTTGGCGAGTCGCGCGCGGGCAGCACGGCGGAGGTCGGGTCAGTCACGGCCTGGGGGCAAGGGCGGAGGGCGACGAATGCTTATGCGTAATCAGACGCGAGAGACGCCGCCACGTCGCCGCGTGCCACGCCGGCGGCTTGCACGACAAAAGTCCACGTGCGTGCGGTGCCCGGCCGCGCCGCCACATGGCGCAGCTCGACCGCGCCGCCGGCGACCGTGACGTGCGCAGGTTGCACGGTTCCGTCACGGATGCGGCCGATCACCGCCGGTGTGTACGCGACGAGCCGCGCTGTCGCGCGTCGGTCGAGCCGCACGCCAGCGCGCGCGGCGAACGCGGGCCAGAAGACGGCGAGCGCCGCCGCACTGATGCCGTCGAGCGCCGAAACGGCGACACGCCCCGACGCGTGCGTCGTCCAGGCATCGACCTCGGTGCGCCAGCGCGCCGCGGCCGCCGCGACTCCGAACAGGCGCGCCGCGGATCCGGGGCGCGCGCGCTCGATCGCCGGCAGAAGATCGGCGCGCACTCGGGCGCGAAGGTGCCGGCGGTCGCCGTTCGACGGGTCCTCGACCCAACGCAGCGCGCGAGCCTCCGCGTATGCCGCGACCTCCGCGCGACCAACGCCGAGCAGGGGGCGAATCACGCGCGGCGATCGTGCGGTCATCGCCGCCAGACCGCGCGCGCCGGCCCCGCGGACCGCGCGCATCAGCACGGTCTCGAGTTGATCGTCGCGCGTGTGTGCGGTCGCGATCGCCGCCGCGCCACGCGCGTTCGCCACGGCCTGCAGAAAGCTCCAGCGCGCGTCGCGCCACTCCGCTTCGCTCCGACCGGCCGCTGACGCCGCGCCCTCGACCAGCGGCGTGTCGAGCGCGCGCGCGGCGGCGCGCACGATCGCGAGCGCCTCGCGTGCGTGCGCGCCGGTCCCGTGGTCGAACGTCGCGACCGCACGCACCGCCGCTCGCGCCGTCCGTGCTGCGGCGTGCAGGAGCACGATGCTGTCACACCCGCCAGACACGGCGAGCAGCACACCGCGCGCGCCGGCTTCGCCGGCCGTGCCGCGATCGTCCGCCGCGTACGACCGCAGCGCGCGGTCGACCGCGTCGAGCACCGCCGTCACGCCACGGCCCGCGTCGTGCGCCTGTGCGCCGCAGATCCACGCGCCGGGCGCCGATCCGCGCCCGCTACGCCGCGGTCGCTACCTGACACGTCAAGCCCGCGCTACGTTTCCGCCGCTCGCTCACCTTCGGGAGAACGTCTTGGAACACCACAATATCTTTGGCGCCGCGTGGGCCGCGCTCGGCATGACGGCCTACTACCTCGCGCTCGTCTGGATCAACACGCTGCTCGGCCTCTTCCTCACGCCGTTGTTCCTGATCCCGATGACGTGGCTGCAGGACCGGATCATGGCCGGCCGGCAGGCC
>DASWUT010000203.1:0-1633 GCA_036401455.1 Gemmatirosa sp.
CCCTTCCGCGCTGTTTCGTCTCATGCCGACCCGTTCCATCCCGCGCCAGGCGGTGCTGACCGCCGTTGCGACGCTTGCCGCTGCGACCGCGTTCGCCCGCCCCGCCGCCGCGCAGCCCGGCGCCGCCGCGCCACCGCCCGCCCCTCTGCTCGACGCGCGGCGGCGCGGCGTCGGCGACACGTCGATCTTCGCCCCGCTCAACGAGGTCGCACCGCCAAACGCGTTCCGCGACGCGTCGGGCGCGCCGGGCGCGCGCTACTGGCAGAACCGCGCCGACTACGACATCCGCGCGACGCTCGACACGGGCGCCAAGACGCTCGCCGGCGAGCTACGCCTCCGCTACACCAACCACTCGCCCGACACGCTCCGCTTCGTCTGGATGCAGGTCGAACAGAACGCGTTCACGGACAGCTCGCTCAACGCGTACGTCTACCCGCAGGCCTCGCGCTTCGGCGCGCGCGGGTTCGAAGGCGGGGACGTGGTCACGCGCTTCGACCAGGTCACGCAGGGCGGCGCACGCCGCGCACTCTCGACCCGCGTCGCGGGGACGGTGATGAAGGTCGACCTCGCCGAACCGCTCGCGCCGGGGCGCCAGACGACGTTCGACGTCGCGTGGCACTTCCGCATTCCCGAGCATGGCGCGGACCGCATGGGGCGTGAGGGCTCGCTCTACGAGCTCGCGCAGTGGTATCCGCGCGTCTGCGTCTACGACGACGTCCGCGGCTGGAACGTCGAACCCTACCTCGGCCAGGGCGAGTTCTACCTCGAGTACGGCGACTTCACCTATGCGGTCACCCTTCCCGCGGGGTACGTCGTCGCGGGCACGGGCACGCTCGAGAACCCGCGCGACGTGCTCACGCCTGCCGAGATCGGACGACTGGCGCGCGCGCACACGTCCGCCACGCCGGTCGCGATCACGACGCTCGACGAGCTGCGGAGCGGCGCCGCGCGGCCGCGCACGAGCGGCACGCTGACCTGGCGCTTCGCCGCGCACAACGTGCGCGACGTCGCGTGGACGGCGAGTCCCGAGTACCTCTGGGACGCCTCGTCGTGGGAGGGGATCCTCGCCCAGGCGTACTACCGGCCGAGCGCGGCGGAGCTGTGGCGGGACGCGGCCGACCAGAGCCGCATGTCGATCCAGGAGTACTCGGAGCGGTGGTATCGCTACCCGTACCCGCAGATCTCTGCGGTCGAGGGGCCGGTGAGCGGGATGGAGTACCCGATGCTCGCGATGGAGGCGCGCAGCTCGGACAAGTACGACCTGTACAACGTCGTGACGCACGAGATCGGGCACAACTGGTTCCCGATGATCGTCGGGTCCAACGAGCGCGTCCACATGTGGCAGGACGAAGGGTTCAACACCTTCATCAACCTGTTCTCCGAGGCACGCCGCTACCCGGAACGGGGCGATCAGCTAAAGCGCGCCGCGCAGGAGCGCGCCGAGGTGCAGGGCGCGATGGCGGCCGGCTTCGACCGCCCGGTCGACGTGCCGCCCGACCGCATCAACCCGCAGCTGCTCGGCCTCGCCGCCTACGTCAAACCGTCGGTCGCGCTCCAGACGCTACGTCAGGAGATCCTCGGCCCTGCCGCGTTCGACGATGCGTTCCGCACCTACATCCGGCGTTGGGCGTTC
>DASWUT010000204.1:0-15088 GCA_036401455.1 Gemmatirosa sp.
CCGGAGGCCGCGGAGCCAGTCGCGGACGGCCTCGACGAACTCCGGCTCCGTCGGGTTGAGCACGCGCAGCGTCCGCACGTCGATGCGCCCGACCGTGTCGACCACGAAGTACGTCCCGAAGCTGCCCGACACGCCGAGCCGCGCCATCGTGCGCGGGTAGGGTGGCTGCTCGTTGGTCGTCCGAAGGCAGGCAATCTGGTCCACCTGCGTCGGATGGAACGGCACCCCGGCGCGGAGCAGGGCGTCGACGTCCGCGTCTGGCGGGCCGTTCGACTCCCGGGTCGCCACGTCGGCCGGCGGCATCACGTATTCCCGCGAGTCGGTGCTGTCGGGGTTGAGAAGCGCGACCGGCGGCGCCACGAACGTTTCCGCGATCCGCACCTGGTAGACGCCAGGCTTGGGCAGGAACACGCTGAACACACCGTCGGCCGCGGTGATCGCCTCGCCAACCGGCGTCGTGTCCGCAGTCGCCGCCACGCCCGCCGGCGTCGCGCGGAGCACGCGAACGCGAAGTCCCGCGAGGGGTTGCCGCGTGCCGTCGGCGACGACCCGCCCGGCGACGATCTGCGCGGCGGCATCTGCGCGTGGCGCGTGCAGGGCGGCGAGCAGGGCGGTGGCAACGGCAGACGGCGGGCAGCGCATGGCACGGCGGGACGAGGGGCTCGGCTGCCACGATACCGCTGGGCCCGCGAGCCGGCAATGACGCGCGGCCGTGCTGCGCGCGTTGCTGTTAGGCGCGGGGCCCGCAACCGACTCGGGCTCGGGCGCGTCGCCCCCGGACATGCGAACGCCCCCAGGTACGGGGGCGCTGCGGACCTGCGGATCGTGCCGACGCCGGCGCGTGGCGGCGGGGTCGTCCGGCCGCCGTCGTCGGGTCGCGGTGATCAGGCCGCGGTCGTCGCGACCTGCTGCCGCTTCGGCGGCTGCGCGAACCGCTCGCCGAGAGTGCGGAGCTCGCGGAGCTGCGCCGGGGCGAGCTCGGAGAACCGGTCGGTCATGTACGCCATCGTGGCGTCGAACCATTCCTTCTGGTGCTCGGGGTCGGCGCCGATGACGCCGCACGACATCACGTGCTGGAACAGCTCGTCGCGCGCCTCCTCGAACGGGGTCGGGGCGGCCGTCTCGCGACGGGGTCGGACGGCGGCGCCGCCCGCGTGCTGTCTCACTCTGCTCATGTAATCGGGTTATGGACGAATGGTGAGATATTGATGTAGTAAACTAACCAGACGCGGTGCCAGTTCCTAGCCAAAATCCTTGACGCAGTCGGGAAAAACGCCGACCGTCGCGCGACCGTGACGCACGGCCGTGACGCGCCGCCGCTAGTCGTCCGACTGCCTGCGGTCCGCGCCGCCGCGGTCGCTCTGGCGGCGGTCGCCGGTGTCGGCCGTGGCGAGCGGCAGCGCCGGTGCAGTGCGGGCCTCCGCGAGGTCCTCGGGCGACGGCGCCGGGGCGTCGATGCCGGCCCGCGCCGCGTGCGCGGCGATCGTTGCCGCGAGCGCGTCCGGAGCTTCCTCCGGGACGAGCCGCCCGACCTTCGGGAACCGCTCCAGCCGACTCCCCGCGATCGCCCGCAGCAGCTGCGCCGGCGTCCCGCGGTCGAGCCACGGGTCCGCCTCGCCCCACACGACGAGCGTCGGTGCGCTGATCGACGCGAGGTCGATTTCCTCGACTTCTTCTACCCGTAAGGAGCGCGCGAGGTCGAGCAGGTGCGGCACCCCTTCCGACCCGACGAACGGCGCGAGGTAGCGCGCGACGAGCTTCTCGGGCATGTGCTCCGGGTCGGCCACCGAGCCGCGCAGCAGCGGCGCGAGCAGCGGCGCCGCACCGAACACCCCACGCCCCAGCCGAAACACGAACCGCGCCGTGTTCCGTTGCAGCGTCCGCACGTCCTCGCCCGGCACGTCGTCGAACGCCGCGGCGTTCACGACGACCAACCCGGCCACCCGGTCGGGCCGCGTCGCGGCCAGCCGGAGCGCGACCGCTCCCCCGATGTCCACCCCGACGACGAGCGCCCGCGCGACGCGCAGCACGGTGAGCGCACGGTCCAGATACTCCGACTGCGCCGCGATCCCGAAGTCCGCCTCGAGCGGGCGATCCGACTCGCCGTGGCCGAGCAGGTCGACCGCGTACACCGTATGGCGCGCGGCCGCGAGCGCGGGCGCCACCGCACGCCACAGAAATGTCGAGGTGCCGAAGCCGTGCAGGAGCACGATCGGCAGCCCGCCCTGGCCGTAACGTTCGACGTGGACCGAGCCCGGTCCGACGGGAATGCGAAGGTGGTCGGCGCGCACGAAGCGGTGGTGCGGGGTTCCGGCTGGCGTCCGCCGAGCGGCGGCCGCCGAGTGGTCGGAGCGTGCCCGCGCCAGCGGGGTAGGGCAGGGCGTCGTCCGCGGCGCAAAGGTATGCGGATCGCATGCCGCTCCGGCGGCGTCTAGCTTTCGATCGGCGTCCTGCCGCTCATCACTGCCCCTCGATGTCCGACTCCGACCAGACCTACGACGCGGCACGCGCCCGCAACCTCGAAGCCCTGCTCGTCGCGCTCGCCGACCGGATCCACGCGCTCCACGGCGAGGGAACCCTCCTCCGCCACGCCGGCGAGCTCATGCGCCTGCTCGGCGACGTGCGCAGCGAACTCTTCCACTACGAAGTGCGCGCCACCTACGACACCCCCGAGGTGGCCGAGAGCCGCCGCGTGGTGCGTGACGCCATCGACGCCCAGTCGGGCCCCACCTGGCAGCCAAGCGAGTGGACCCCCGACACACCCGAGGACCGCGAGTGACCGCTCCACGCCCCGCCAAGACGTCGCCGAACGTCGTCCGCCAGACCCGCGGCGGCTCGAGTCGCCGCGGCTTCTACGTCGTCCTGCTCCTCATCGCGGTCGTCGGCGCCGCCGCCATCGCTGCCGTCCTCCAGCGCAGCAGCGCGGCCGCGGCCGCGCCGGTCGTCGTACCGCCACCGACGGCCGCGGCCGGCATCCGCCCGGTCGGCTACACGCTCGGCAACGCCACCGCCCCAGTCGAGATCATCGAGTTCGCCGACTTCGAGTGCCCGGTCTGTGGACAGTTCGCGACGGTGAGCGAGCCAGACGTGCGCAAGCAGCTCATCAACACCGGCCTCGCGCGCTACCGCATGTACGACCTGCAGGTGAACACGGCGCACCGCAACAGCCCCGCCGCGTCGCTGGCCGCCGCCTGCGCGGACGAGCAGGGCAAATTCTGGCCGATGCACGACCGCCTGTTCGAGGGGCAGAACGACTGGAACTCCGAAGCGACGAGCGAGCCGCGCCCGGTGTTCGCCGGCTACGCGCAGCAGCTCGGCCTCGACATGACGCGCTGGAATCAGTGCTTCGACGCGCACCGGCATCTGGAACGCCTCGCGGCGAACCGGGCCGAGGCGGAGCGCGTCGGATTCCAGGGTACCCCGAACTTCGTGATCGGCAACCGCCTGTACGCCAACCCGCTCACCTTCGACCAGATCAAGGCCGCCGTCGACTCCGCGCGCACGCGCGCCGGCGCGACCCCGCCCGTCGCGGTGCGCTGACCGCGGTCCGCTCGCCCGCGGTCAGTCGGCCGGCTTCCTACGCCCGCCGCCGCGCGTCGACCGCGTCATCCAGCCGCAGCCGCGGCTTGCCCGAGACCGACTCCAGACCGCCGGCCGGCGTGGCGCCATTGTCCGCGCCCGCGGCGCCACCCTCCGCCCGCTGCCGGCGGCGGTAGGGCACGAGGTCCTGCCCGAGCACGACGAGCGCGCGCGTCGCGACCGTGCTCGCCAGTGGCTCGGGAATCCCCATCACGCGGATGTACGTGTCGATCGCCCGGTCGAAGGTCATGTCTTCGGCCAGCGTGTCCATGAACATCAGCGCGTTGTCGACGTGCACGCGCACGATCGACTCCTCCGCCCGCGCCTGCGCGAGCCGCAGCCGCCGCTCGGCGGCCTCGGGAAGCTTGCGGGCGAAGATGGATTCGGGAAACAGATTGCCGAGCATGGCCACGAGCGAGGTCCTCGGGGGACGGGCGGGGGCGCGGGCGGGAACCGGCGGAGCGGGCGTACGACGCCCCCGTCCGCCGGGCGGACGGAACCGCAGCCGGCGAACGGGGGCAGGGAGCGTACCACGAGGACCCGCGCGTGGAGCGCGGAGTCACGCGGACACCCCCGCGAACGCGGGGGTGACGGTGAACGCCCTCGCTCAGCGCACCACCACTTCAGCTCTCCTGACTCTCGTACTGCTCCTTGAGCGACGCCACCACCCCCGGATCGGCGAGCGTCGTCGTGTCGCCCAATGCCCGCCCCTCGGCGATGTCGCGCAACAGCCGGCGCATGATCTTGCCCGATCGCGTCTTCGGCAGGTCGGCGGAGAAGAGGATGTCGTCCGGCTTCGCGATCGCGCCGATCTTCTCGCCGACGTGGTCGCGCAGTTCGTCGCGGAGCGCGCCACTCTGCTGGAAGCCGGCGCGTAGCGTGACGAAGGCCGCGATCGCCTGCCCCTTGAGCGCGTGCGTCTTGCCGACGGCCGCGGCTTCGGCCACCGCGGGGTGATCGACGAGCGCGCTCTCGACCTCCATCGTGCCGATGCGGTGGCCCGCCACGTTCAGCACGTCGTCGACGCGCCCGAGGATCCAGTAATAGCCGTCGTCGTCGCGCTTCGCGCCGTCGCCGGCGAAGTAGACGTCCGGTCGCCCCGGCCACTTCGAGAAGTACGTCTCGACGTAGCGCGCGTCGTCGCCCCAGATCGTGCGCAGCATCGACGGCCACGGCTTCCTGATCGCGAGCAGCCCGCCCCCCTTTGCGATCTCCTTCCCCTCGGCGTCGAGCAGCGCGGCCGAGATGCCGGGGAAGGGCACGGTCGCGGAACCCGGCTTCGTCGGCGTCACGCCCGGCAGTGGCGTGATCATGATCGCGCCCGTCTCGGTCTGCCACCACGTGTCGACGATCGGGCAGCGGCCGCGGCCGATGTGCTCCTGGTACCACATCCAGGCCTCGGGGTTGATCGGCTCGCCGACGCTGCCTAACAGCCGCAGCGTCGAGAGATCGCGCCGCGCCGGGTACTCGGCCCCCCACTTCATGAACGCGCGGATCGCCGTCGGCGCGGTGTAGAAGATCGTCACCCCGTAGCGCTCGATCACGTCCCAGAAGCGGTCCTTGTCCGGCCAGTCGGGCGCGCCCTCGTACAGCACGCAGGTCGCCCCGTTGGCGAGCGGGCCGTAGACGATGTAGGAGTGCCCCGTCACCCAGCCAACGTCGGCGGTGCACCAGTAGACGTCCTCCTCCTTGAGGTCGAACACGTACTTGGTGGTCGTCGCGGCGCCGGTGAGGTAGCCGCCGGTCGTGTGCACGATGCCCTTCGGCTTGCCCGTCGTCCCGGACGTGTAGAGGATGAAGAGCAGGTCCTCGGCGTCCATCGGCTCCGGCGCGCGGTAGAAGCCGCCGTCCGGGGCCTTGGCGTCGTGCATCAGGCGGTGCCACCAGTGGTCGCGCCCTTCCTGAATTTCGGGGAAGGCGAGGTCGCCCTGCGCGCCCGGACGGCGCTGCACGACGACGACGGCCTCGATCGTTGGGCACTCCTCGAGCGCCTTGTCGGCGTTGCGCTTGAGGGGCACGACCTGCCCGCGCCGGTAGCCACGGTCGGCGGTGATGAGCAGCTTGCACTGCGAGTCGTTGATTCGGTCACGCAGCGACTCCGGGCTGAACCCGCCGAACACGACCGAGTGCACCGCGCCGACGCGCGCGCAGGCGAGCATCGCGACCACCGCCTCGACGATCATCGGCAGGTAGATGGCGACGCGGTCGCCCTTCTTCACGCCGAACCGGTCGAGCACGAGCGCGAACTTGTTGACCTCGCGGTAGAGGTCCCAGTAGGTGAGCGTGCGCCGATCACCGGGCTCGCCCTCGAAGATGAGCGCGGCCTTGTTGCGCCGTGGGCCCTTCACGTGACGGTCCAGGCAGTTGGCGCTCGCGTTCAGCTGCCCCCCGACGAACCACTGCGCGCGCGGCGGCTGCCAATCGAGCACACGGTCCCACGGGCGCATCCACTCGAGCTGGCCGGCCATGCGCGCCCAGAACGCCTCGGGGTCGCGCGCGCCCTCGGCGTGAAGGGCGTCATCCGTGGCGAGCGCCGCGTCGCGAAAGGCGGCCGGCGGCGGGAAGGAGCGGGTCTCCTGCAGCAGAACGTCGAGGTCGGACATGAGACGGAAGCGGGTCGGAGGTGCCGGCCGGAGGTCCCGGTCGTGCGGCGCCGCGCACGGCCGGACGCGGTCACAGGCCCGTGAACGTTACACCCGCGCGCGCGGCGAATTCTGGCGCACGTCCGGTACGTCACGTACCGTGCGCGTGCCGCACCGATCCGCTCCCGACACCCCCCTTCCTCCCTCCCGGCCATGGCCACCTACGCCCCCGCCGCCCCGCTCGCGACGCCCGCGCGCGACGTCGCGATCAAGGACGTCCGCGGCGTCATCTTCGCCGCCTCGCTCGGCACCGTGTTCGAGTGGTACGACTTCTACCTGTACGGCTCGCTCGCGGCGATCATCTCCAAACAGTTCTTCTCGGGCGTGAACCCGACGGCCGGGTTCGTGTTCGCGTTGCTGGCGTTCGCGGCCGGGTTCGCGGTGCGCCCGTTCGGCGCCGTGGTCTTCGGCCGGCTCGGCGACCTCGTCGGGCGCAAGTACACGTTCCTCGTCACGATCCTCATCATGGGCTTCTCGACCTTCCTGGTCGGGGTGCTCCCATCCTACGCGTCCATCGGCGTGATCGCGCCGATCGCGCTCGTCACGCTCCGGCTACTGCAGGGACTTGCGTTAGGCGGCGAGTACGGCGGCGCGGCGACGTACGTGGCCGAGCACGCGCCGGACGGCAAGCGCGGCAGCTACACGGCGTGGATCCAGACGACCGCCACGTTAGGCCTCTTTCTCTCGCTTCTCGTCATCCTCGGCTGCCGGGTCGTGCTCGGCACCGAGCAGTTCGAGGCGTGGGGCTGGCGCATCCCGTTCGCCGTTTCGCTCGTCCTGCTCGCCATCTCGACGTGGATCCGGCTCCGGCTCAACGAGAGTCCGATGTTCCAGCAGATGAAGGCCGAGGGGAAGGGGTCCAAGTCGCCGCTCAAGGACTCGTTCGGCAACTGGGGGAACCTCAAGCTCGTGCTGCTCGCCCTGTTCGGGCTCGCGATGGGGCAGGCGGTGGTGTGGTACACGGGGCAGTTCTACGCGCTGTTCTTCCTGACGCAGATGCTGAAGGTGGAGGCGCAGAGCGCGAACCTGATGGTCGCCGCCGCGCTCCTGCTCGCGACGCCGTTCTTCATCGTGATGGGCGCGCTCTCCGACCGGATCGGGCGCAAGCCGGTGATCCTCGGCGGGTGCCTCATCGCGGCGCTCACGTACTTCCCGCTGTTCAAGGCGCTCACGCACTACGCCAATCCCGCGCTCGAGCAGGCGCAGGCGACCGCGCCGGTGACCGTGGTCGCCAACCCCAACGACTGCTCGTTCCAGTTCGACCCCGTGGGCAAGACGAAGTTCACGTCGAGCTGCGACGTGGCGAAGGCGGCGCTCGTGAAGGCGGGCGTGCCCTACGTGAACCAGGCGGCGGCGGCCGGCACCGTCGCGCAGGTCACGGTCGGCAGCACCGCCTTGCCGTCGTACGACGGCAAGGCGCCCGACGCAAAGGCGAAAGGGGCGGCGTTCGACAAGGCGTTAGGCGCCGCGCTCAAGACGGCGGGGTACCCGGCCAAGGCCGACCCCGCGCGCGTGAACACGCCGATGGTCGTCGCCGTGCTGTTCGTGCTCGTCCTGTACGTGACGATGGTCTACGGGCCGATCGCGGCGATGCTCGTCGAGATGTTTCCCACGCGCATCCGCTACACGTCGATGTCGCTGCCGTACCATATCGGCAACGGCTGGTTCGGTGGATTCCTCCCGACGACGGCGTTCGCGATCGTCGCCGCGACGGGCAACCTGTACTCGGGGCTCTGGTACCCGATCATCATCGCGGCCGTCACGGTCGTGATCGGCGCGCTGTTCGTGCGCGAGACGCGGACGGTCGACATCCGCGGCTGAGGCCGGGCCCGGCGGGGGTGCGCGGCACGGGGCACGGGCCTTGAGAGGTCGTCGTACCCCGTGACACCATCGCCCGCTCGCCCGCCCTGGCTCCTGACGGACGCGGGGATCGCGTGCTCCGCACTGCCGGGGATCGTCGCCCTGCTCGGCGCGGGGATCCTCCTCGGCAGTCCGCGCAGCGGCGCGGTCGCCGCAGGTGGCGCGTTCACACTCGCCTTCGCCGCGTTCAAGCAGGTGCGCAACTCGCGAGCGCTGACGATGCTGCTCGCGGCCGCGGGGATTTGCGTGGCGACCGTCGTGGGCACGCTCGCGAGTCAGTCGGACGTGACGATGGTCGCCGCGGTTCTCGTCTCGGGGCTCGCCGCCGGCCTGCTTCCCGAGGTCGCCGCGGACCTCGGCTGGGTCGGGCAGCAGGCGACGATCTTTCTCATGGTCGCCGGCAACTACCCTGGCGGGCTGCGACCCGCGGCTGCGCGCGCCGGACTGCTGCTGGCGGGGGGCGCCGTGCAGTTCGTCATCATCCAGGGGCTGCGCGCGCTGGCCCGTCCGGTGCCGCGGCCGCCGGCGTGGCCCGCGCTGGTCGAGTCCGCGCGCGCGGCCGGCGCGACGCTCGCGCACGCCGTCCGCACGCGCTCCGTGACGTTCCACCGTGCCGTGCGCCTCGCCGTGGTGCTCGCGGCCGCCGTCGAAACGTGGCGCCGGCTGCATCTGCCTAACGGGTACTGGATGGCGATGACCGCGCTGCTCCTCGTTCGCCCCAACCTGCGCGGCACGTTCGGGCGCGCGGCGCAGCGCGTCGCAGGGACCGTCATCGGCGCGGCGCTCGCGACTCTGCTCACCACCGTCCTGCCGCGCGTCACGGCGCACCCATCGTCGCACTGGGTGTCGGCGGAGCTGACGGCAGTGTTCGCGCTGCTCTCGCTCGCGCTGCTGCCCGGCAATCAGGTGGGTCCGCGCAAGGTGAGCTACGCGGGCGACTACGTCGTCTTCGCGGCGTGCCTCACGGCGTACGTCGTCTACCTGCTGCACTACGGCGGGCTCGATGAGCGCGAGGTGGCCATGGTGCGCGTGCTGCTCACCGCGCTCGGCGGGGTGTTCGCGCTCGCGGTGCACCTGCCGTTCGACCGCCTGCCGCGTTTCGACCGGGCGCGCGCGGCGCGGCGGGCGACGGTAGGATCGACGGAAGCGAGGTCGGTGTAACCGCGGTGCTTGCGCGCTGTTGCCGCGGTCCGGGCGCTAGATCTTCGGCGTCGTCGGCCGTCCCCGGTGCACCTCCGGCCCGCCCGTTCATGTCGTCACTGCCTCCCGTTCCCCCCGCCGTCGACCCGGCGGCGAGCGCGAACTTCCGTACCCTGCTCGCCGGCGAGGCCCCGATCCCCGCGCCGGCCTGGCTCGCCGCGCGCGCGCCAGTGGATTACGACGCCGAGCGCGCGCGTGCGGCGGCCGACCCGGACGCGTTCTGGGCGGAGAAGGCCGCCGCCGTCGAGTGGGACGCGCCGTGGCACACCGTGCGCCGCTTCGAGCCTCCCGAGCACGCGTGGTTCGAGGGCGCGCGGCTCAACGCGACGGTCAGCTGCATCGACCGCCACGCAAAGGGTGAGCGGCGCACGAAGGCCGCGCTCATCTGGCTGTCCGAGGACGGCGACGAGCGCACCTACACCTACGGCCGCCTCTATCGCGAGGTCAACCGCTTCGCGAACGCACTCGCCTCGTTAGGCGTCGGCGTGGGCGACCGCGTGGTGCTCTACATGCCCAACACGCCCGAGGGCGTGATCGCGATGCTCGCCTGTGCGCGCCTCGGCGCGATCCACTCGGTGGTGTACGCCGGGATCGGCGCGGGGGCGCTGCGGGCACGCATCGAGGACGCGGGGGCGAAGGCGGTGGTCTGCTCCGACTTCACGTACCGCCGCGGCAGGTCCGTGCCGCTCAAGCCGATCGTCGACGAGGCAGTGCGTGAGCTGGCGTTCGTCGAGCACGTCGTCGTGCACCGCCGCGGCTCCCGTCCGGGAGACGCGCCAGCGGTGTTCGGTTCGGAGCGCGAGGTCGATTTCTACGACGCACAGGCACCCCACGCGGTCCACCGCGCGCCCGCGATGGTCGACGCCGAGCACCCGCTGTTCATCCTCTACACCTCGGGGACGACGGGGCGGCCCAAGGGCGTCGTGCACACGACCGGCGGCTACCTCGTCGGGGTCACCTACCTCGCGCGCGCGTTCCTCCAGTTAGGCGAGCGCGACGTCTACTACTGCACCTCCGACCTCGGCTGGGCCGTCGGGCACTCGTACATCGTCTACGGCCCGCTCTCGATCGGCGCGACGGTGGTCTTTCGCGAGGGCGCGCCCGACTGGCCCACGCCCGACGTGACGTGGGAGCTCGCCGAGCGCTTCGGGGTCGACGTGATGTTCACGGCGCCGACGGCGGTGCGCATGTGGATGAGCCACGGCGCGGAGGCGCCGGCCACATTCGACCTGTCGCGTCTGCGGCTGCTCGCCTGCGCGGGGGAGCCGCTCAACCCGGAGGCGCACCGGTGGGCGCAACGGCACCTCGTCGGGCAGGGAGACGGCTTCGTCGTCGACAACTGGTGGCAGACCGAGATCGCCGCGCCGGTGCTCGCCACCGTGCCGGCGTTCGAGGCGCGCCCGGGACGGGTGGGCAAGCCGATGCCGGGCGTCGAGGTGGCCGTCGTCGACGCGGCCGGTACGCCGCTGCCGCCGAACACGGGCGGGCTGCTCGTCCTCACCGCGCCGCTGCCATGGATGCTGCGCACGATCTGGAACGACCACACGCGGTACGCGGCATACTGGCGGCAGATCCCGGGCGTGTACACGGCCGGCGACGTGGCGGTGATCGACGACGACGGGTACGTGGCGGTGTTGGGCCGCGCGGACGACGTGCTCAACGTCGCGGGACACCGCATCGGCACGGCGGACGTGGAAGGCTCGCTGCTGCGGCACCCGGCCGTCGCGGAGAGCGCCGTCGTCGGACTGCCGGACCCGATCAAGGGAGAGCGGATCCGGGCGTTCGTGGTCGTGCGCGCGGGGCACCCGGCGGGGCCGGGGCTGATCGCGTCCTTGAAGGACCACGTTAGGCAGGACCTCGGCCCGATCGCGCAGCCGAGTGAGATCGAGGTGCGCGAGTCGCTGCCGAAGACGCGGTCGGGGAAGATCGTGCGGCGGATGCTGAAGGCGGAGGCGATGGGGCTGGACCCGGGCGATTTGAGCACGCTCGCGGATTGAGGGCGCTCGGATGTCGAATCCTCGTGCCCTTCTCACGACGCGGCCATGCTCACGATCGACGACTCCGCCCCCGAGCGCGTCGTGCGCGCGTTGGCGGCCCGCCGCGGCCAGACCGTCGACGCAGCGGCGTACCGACGGCGTACCGACGGCGGCTGTGCCCCTACCTGCCGGCGCGGTTAGCGTTCCCCCGTGACCGCGCCCCCCCCCGCCCTCGAAGCCGTCGCTCTCGCCCGCCGCTACGGCCCCCGCCGCGCCGTCGACGGCGTGAGCTTCGCCCTCGCCCCGGGCGACTGCCTGGCCCTCTTCGGTCCTAACGGGGCGGGGAAGAGCACCCTCCTCAAGATGCTCGGCGGCCTGCTCCGCCCGACGAACGGCGAGGCGCGCGTCGCGGGCCGCGCGATCGGCGGCGACGACGGTGCCGTGCGCGGTGCCGTCGGCCTCATCTCGCACCAGAGCCAGCTCTACGCGGCGCTCACCGCCCACGAGAACGTGGCCTTCGCCGCGCGCCGCTACGGCGTTCCCGACCCCGACGCGGCCGCGCTTCTCGCCCTCGAGCAGCTGCGCGTCGCAGAGCGCGCCAGCACCCCCGTGCGCCGCCTCTCGCGGGGTCTGCAGCAGCGCGTGTCGATCGCCCGCGCCATCGTGCACGCCCCCGCCGTGCTGCTCTGCGACGAGCCCTACACCGGTCTCGACACCGTCGGCGCCGACGCGCTCACCGCGACGCTCGTCGCCCTGCGCGCCGCGGGGGCCGCCCTCGTGCTCGTCACCCACCAGTTAGGCGAGGGGCTCGCGCTCGCCACGCAGGTCGCCGTGCTCGTCGCCGGCCGCCTCGCGCACCACGCGCCGCGCGCGGCGGTCGACGACGCCGCGTTCGCCGACGCATACCGCGCGCTCGTCACCGCGTGACCGAACACGCGTGACCGCACCGTCCGTTCTCGCGACCGCGCTGCTCGTCGCTCGGAAGGATCTGCTCATCGAGTTCCGCACGCGGAGCGCCTTTCTCGCCGCCGTGGTGTTCGCGCTCGTCGCGGTCGTGATCTTTCGCTTCTCGTCCGACCCCACGGCCGTCAACCCGCTCGACCTCGCGCCGGGGGTGCTCTGGACGATCTTCGTCTTCAGCGGCATCCTCGGCCTGCACCGCTCGTTTGGCGTCGAGCAGGCCGATCGCGCGATCGATGCGCTGCTCGCCGCGCCTGTCCCGCGCGAGGCGATCTTCGTCGGCAAGCTGCTCGCGAACTTCGCGTTCGTCGCGTGTGTTCAGCTCGTGGCGATCCCCGCGGTCGCGCTGTTCTACGACCTGCCCATCGGCGGCGGCATCCTCGCCGGGATCTTTGCGATCGCCGCTCTCGCCGCGGTCGGGTTGGTCGCCGTCGGCACCCTGTTCTCCGCGATGACCGTCAACACCCGGCTCGCCGAGCTGCTGCTGCCGATGCTCGCGCTTCCGTTTTTCGTGCCCGTCGTGACGCCGGCCGCGCTCGCCACGGCGCGGCTGCTCGCGGGGCGGCCGCTGGCGGAAGTCGGGGGAATGCTCAAGCTTTTGGGAAGCTTCGACCTGGTGTTCCTGGTTGCCTGCACGCTCGCCTTTCCGTACACGCTCGAGGACTGACGCCTCGCGCGCGTCGTCCGGGATTATCCCGCCCGCATGTCCAATCCGTCGTTCACGCTCTCGCCGCCTGTCACCCCCGCGGCCACGCCCGCGCCCGCTGCGCCCGCCGCCGTCGCGCGTCCGGCTGGTGGCATCGACCTGCTGCTCGTCGTCGGGCTGCTCGCGGTCGCGGCGGCGATGGTGCGCGCCGTCTGGTTCACCCCGATCGAGGCGATGCAGGGCGCCGCACAGAAGATCTTCTACGTCCACGTCCCGTCCGCGGTCGTCGCCCTCTACCTCGGCCTGCCGCTCGTCGCGATCGCGAGCGGCGTCTACCTGTGGCTCAAGGACGACCGACTCGACCGGCTGGCCGAGAGCGCGGCGGAGGTGAGCCTGGTGTTCATGACCGCGGTGCTCGTGACCGGGCCGATCTGGGGCAAGCCGATCTGGGGCACGTGGTGGACGTGGGACGCGCGGCTCACGCTCACGCTCTTTCTCTGGTTCGTCGTCGTCGGCTACCTCGTGCTGCGCGGCGCGATCGACGACCGCGCGCAGCGGGCGCGCTACTCCGCCGTGCTCGGATTGCTCGCCGTGCTGCTCGTGCCGTTCATTCACCTCAGCGTGTACATGTTCCGCACGCTGCACCCGATGCCCGTGGTGCTCAAGCCGAGCGCGCCGTCGCTGCCGCCCGAGATGACGCACACGCTGCTGTTCGCATTCGCGGCGTTCACGCTGCTCTTCGTCGCGCTGCTCCGCGCGCGGCTGCGTTACGCGAATGAGCGCGAACTCGTCGCGCTGGCCGAGGAGGCGGGGCAGTGAACGGAGGCCCGCCGGACAACGCGGCGTACTTCCACGCCGCGTACGTGCTGATCGCGTTCGTCTACGGCGGTTACGCAGCGGTGCTACTGCGCCGCCGCGCGCGCGTGCGACAGGTCCTCGATCGACTCGGCGCGCCGGACCTCGGTGCGCCTAGCCGCTGAGCTGGCTCGGACGTTTAGCTTTCACGCATGTTGAATCCCTGGCACGACCTCCCGCCCGGCCCGCACCCGCCCGACCAGGTCACGGCGATCATCGAGATCCCGGCCGGCAGCCGCAACAAGTACGAGCTCTGCAAGGACTCGGGGATGCTGCGCCTCGACCGCGTGCTCTACTCCGCAGTGCACTACCCCGGCGACTACGGCTTCGTCCCACAGACGCTGCACGAGGACAACGACCCGATCGACATCCTCGTGCGCATCCAGGAGCCCACGTTCCCCGGGTGCCAGATCGACGCGCGCCCGATCGGCGTCCTGCGCATGCTCGACAAGGGCGAGCCGGACGACAAGATCCTCGCCGTGCCGCTGCACGACCCGCTGCACCAGGAGTACTTCGATATCGCCGACCTCCCCGCGCACTACCTGAAGGAGGTCGAGCACTTCTTCCGGATTTACAAGGACCTCGAGGGGAAGCGCGTCGAGATCATCGGCTGGGAGAAGAGCGAGAGCGCGATGCGACTGATCGAGGAGAGCGTCGGGCGCTATCAGGCGAAGTACGGCGTGCGCGCGCCGGCCCCGGAGGCGAGCGCGCCGGTCATCGCGACCCCCTCGGTCTTCTGAGTTCGGCGTCGCCCCGCACAGGTGGGGCGACGCCCACGATCGTGCGTTAGTCCTTCAGTTGCGCCGCCCGCCACGCCGCCTTGAACGGCGCGTCGGCGGGCATCCACACCGGGGCGACGCGCACCTCGACGTTCGACATCACGGCCATTCCGCTGATCCGGAGCGAGGCCACCGCCGGCGGCACCCCGCGCGCGAGTTGGGGCGTGTCGATGGCGGCCATGACGCCACCGATGTCGGTCGCGAGCGCCACGCTCGCGGGAACGAGGATCTCGTAGTTGCTCATCATCGCGAACAGGTCGAGCTCGCAGGCGTCGGCGTCGAATCGCGCCTCACGCAGATCGAGCCTGACCGAGCTCATGATGCTGCGGAACTCCCAGCGCGCGGACATCACCAACGCGCCGCCGTGCTTCTGGTCGCCCATCACCACGAACGAGCGCCGGGGCAGCCCGAACGGCACAACCGCCGCGCCCGGCGCGACATACGGCGGCACGACGTAGGGGCGCGGCACGACCGCACGAAAGGCCGCCGGCGTGTCCGCCGTGGCACCACGCGCGAGCGTGAGCTCCCGCGCCAGCGCGTCGAGCGCAGTGGGGTCGTTGAGCGTGTGCATGCGATCCAGGCGGTCCTCGA
>DASWUT010000205.1:0-2352 GCA_036401455.1 Gemmatirosa sp.
GGGCCCGAGCCCGCGCGCCGCGAGCCGCCGCCCAAGCGCGGTGAGTCCGCGCCGCATTGCGAGCACGGTCGCGCGGTAGACATTGAGCGCGTCGACCTCGCGCGCCGACGCCGCCCCGAGTCCGTACGCGACCGCGGCCGCGCGGACGGCGGCCGCCGCGCGCTCACGCGCCGCCGCCGAAAGCCGTTTGGAATCGTCGACCCCGGCGACCTCGGGCGCGTTCGGCGGCATGACGATGGCACAGACGACGACGGGGCCCGCGAGGGGGCCCCGTCCAACCTCGTCGACCGCGGCGAGCAGCGGCCCGTGCGCTCGCTGCAGTTCGCGTTCGGGCGCGCTCCAGCGCAGGCCGCCCGGGGGTTCGGCCCGGGCGCCGCGCGCGGGCATCAGGACTGCGACGTCTGCGGCTGCGTCGGCGTGGCCGCCGCGGCACTCGGCGTCGAGCCGGCGCGCGCGCCCTTGACGACCTTGCGCTCGCGGATGCGGGCCGCCTTGCCGGTCACGTTGCGCAGGTAGTACAGCTTCGCGCGGCGCACGAGTCCGCGCCGGACGACGGTGATGTCGCCAAGCATCGGGCTGTGGAGCGGGAAGATGCGCTCGACGCCGACGCCGTTGGAGATCTTGCGGACGGTGAACGTCGCGCTCACGCCGCTCCCCCGGCGGGCGATGCAGACGCCCTCGAACGCCTGCAGGCGCTCCTTGTCGCCCTCCTTGACGCGAACGTTCACGCGCAGCGTGTCACCGGCGCGGAACGGGGGAACGGTGCGGAGCCACTCCTTCTGAGTTTCGATGAACGGGTGCATATGGCGATCTCCGGGCGGAGAGGGGTGCGCGGGGCGGGTCGAAGCGGGTCACACGACGTCCGCCGGCCACGGCCTCGAAAAACGTCGCGCCCGACGGGGTTCGTGCGTGCAAGCGCGCGGAACTCGGCAACGTAACTGCTTGCGGGACCACATGCTAGCTGCGGGCGCGCGACCCGGCGCGGTCACGGGCTCGTCATCACCCACTGCTGGTTGCTGCTGCCGTGACACCTCCAGATCAGGACGTGTGTGCCGTCCGCCGTCCCGCCATTGGCGAGGTCGAGGCAGAGCCCGGTCACGGCATCCTGGATCTGACCGGCCGGCGTAACCGTCCAGCGCTGGTGGATCCAGCCGTTGCAGGTCCAGAGACCGACCGGCTCGCCGTTCGCCGTCCCACCCTGCACCGCATCCAGGCAGAGCCCGTTCGACGCGCGGATGGGGCCCGTCTGGCCGACACCCGGCACGACGAACCGCTGGTTGTCGGTGCCGGCACACGTCCACCCCCGGACCCGCGTGCCGTTGGTCTGCGCGCCGGAGGGCACGTCGACACAGAGCGGGGACGCCGCGCTCTGGAGCGCCGTGCCGTAGCCCGCCACTGGCGTCGTGTCGGCCAGAAACTCGACATCGAGCAGCCGTGCCGTCGTCCCGGCGGGGACGCCCTGCAGCGGGCCGCCGACCGCATGCGTCACGAGCGCCGTGGCGACCTGCGTCGGCGTCGCGGTCGGGTTCGCCGCGAGATAGAGCGCCGCCGCGCCCGCCACGTGCGGCGACGCCATCGACGTGCCACTCAGCATCGCGGTCGCGGTGTTGCTCCCGATGTAGGCGCTCACGATCCCCACGCCGGGCGCGGCGAGATCGACGCACGCGCCGAAGTTCGAGAAGCTGGCGAAGTCGTCCGAGGCGTCGGTCGCCGCGACGGTGATCGCGTCGGGCGCGCGCGCGGGCGACGTCGTGCACGCGTCGGCGCTCGCGTTGCCGGCGGCGACGACGACTGACACACCGGCCGCGACCGCGCCCTCGACGGCCGAGTCCATCACCGCGGCCGCGTCGCCAGTGAGGCTCATGTTGACGACCATCGGAGTGCCCGGCGCGGCCGCCTTCTGCTGCGCGACCCAGTCGAGCGCCGCGATCACCGACGAGCCGTAGCCGCTCCCCGAGCAGTCGAGCACGCGCACGGCGACGAGCTGCGCACCCTTGGCTACGCCGTACGTCGCGCCGCCGACGATCCCCGCGACGTGCGTCCCGTGCCCGTTGCAGTCGACCGCGGTGCCGCCTGGCGTCACGTAGTCGACGCCGGCCACCGCGCGGCCGCCAAACTCGGTGTGCGTGAGGTTGATGCCGGTGTCGACGATGTAGACCGTCGTGCCCGCGCCGTCGCCGGCGTAGTGGTACTGCCCGTCCAACGGCAACGACCGCTGGTCGATGCGGTCGAGCCCCCACGGGCTGCCGACCTCGACGCCCGCCCCACCGGCCATGTGCACACCGGATCGGGCGCGACAAGGGCGACGTCCGGGTCACGGCGGAACGCGGCAACGGCCGAGTCGCTGAGCTG
>DASWUT010000206.1:0-2181 GCA_036401455.1 Gemmatirosa sp.
CGAGTACGGTGCGCTGCTCGACGCGGCGCGCGCCGCGCTACCGCCCGAGGCGCTCGCGCCTGGATCGCGCCTCACGGTCGAGTGCATCACGCACCGCTACACCGAGGGGTCGCGCGCGGTGCTGCGCGAGTGGTACCCGAACACCGCGCTCGAGATGGACGACGAGCGGCGGGCCGCGAAGCGGACGAAGTTCGGTGGTGCGAAGTTCGTCTACCCGCGCGACGTGATGCGCGAGCTGAAGGAGTGGTTCTCTGCCGCGGTGCGCGAGCGGTGGCCGGACGCGGCGCTGCTGTACTGGACCTGACGGCGTGCGGGACCTGACGGCACGACGCTACGTCGTTGCCGTCGCCTCGCCCTCCCCCCGCGCGAGGATCGTCGCGACGGTCATGTCGCCGGTGACGTTGACGAGCGTGTTGAACACGTCGGGGATCGCGTCGGCGGCGATGAGCAGGCCGACGCCCTCGAGCGGCAGCCCGACCGCGAGCAGCACGGGCGCGGTGACGACGAACAGGCCGCCGCTCGGGATGCCGGGGTTGCTGAAGCTCATCGCGATCGTGACGAGCGTCATCGTCGCGATCTGCCCCGGGCCGAGCGGGATGCCGTAGAGGTGGGCGAGAAAGAGCGGGCCGGCGAGGTCGGCAACGGGGGTGTCGAGCTTGAACGTCGACACCGCGAGCGGAAGCACGAAGCCGGTCACCGCGGGACGTTCGCCTAACACGTCGCGGAAGCCGGCGATGAGCGCAGGGAGCGAGGCGAGCGAGGAGCGCGAGCTCACGGCAACCGCCTGCGCCGGCAACACCGCGCGCGCGAACGTGCGCATCGAAACGCGCCCGAACACCGCCGCGACGGGATAGCAGAGCAGCGTCACCACAGCGACGAGCCCACAGAGGATCAGCACGTAGCCGCCCACCGCGCCGATCGCCCCCGCACCGAGGTCGCGGCCGAGCCCCGCGGCAAGGGCGAGGACGCCGATCGGGGTGAGCGCGAGCACCCACCCGACGACGACGAGCATCGCCTCACTCACCGCGCGGAAGAAGCCCGTGACGAGCGCGCGCGGCTCGGGCGCGAGGCGCGTCACCGCAGCGGCGAAGAGCAACGTGAAGACGATGAGCGGAAGCATCGCGCCGTCGACCGCGGCCCGGAGCGGGTTGACGGGCACGAGCCCGGTCAGGAATCCCGCGATCGTCGGCACCTCGGCGGGCGCGCTCGCAGCGGCGCCCGCGTGGGCGCGGAGCGCGGCGGCCGCAGACGCGTCGACCGGCACGTGGCGAAAGAGCGGCGGGGCGGCGAGCGCCGCGATCACGGCGCAGCCGACGAGCAGCACGACGAACCAGACGAGCGCACGCGCGCCGAGCCGCCCGACGGCGCGCACGTCGGCGACCCCGGCCACGCTCGTCACGAGCATCGAGACGACGAGCGGGACGAGCGTCATGCGGATCGCGTTGACCCAGAGCGTGCCGAGGGGGGCGAGCGCGTCGACGGTCGCGATGAGCACGCGACTGCCCGTCCCCGTCGCGACGGCGCCGAGGGCGGTGCCCGCGGCGAGCGCGAGGAGGGCGAGGACGGTCGCGCCGGGCAGGCGACGGGCGCGGGCGGGCTGCGAAGCGGCAGTTGGGGGCACGACGCGGCGCGAGGCACGTTGAAGGCCACGGCCGGTGGACACATCATCCCCGGATGACCGACGCGCCAGGAACGTGGGAGATCTGGAAGGAGTTCACCTTCGAGGCCGCGCACCGGCTGCCGCACGTGCCCGAGGGGCACAAGTGCCAGCGGCTGCACGGCCACTCGTTCCGCGTCGAGGTGCACGTGCGCGGGCCGCTCGCCGGGCGGGAGGGGTGGGTGATGGACTTCGGCGACCTCAAGGCCGCGTGGGCGCCCCTGGACGCCGTGCTCGACCACCACTACCTCAACGACGTGCCCGGTCTGGAGAATCCGACGAGCGAGGTGATCGCGCGCTGGGTCTGGGAGCGGCTGCGGCCGTCGCTTCCGGGCCTGGCGCGGATCGTCGTGCGCGAGACGTGCACGACCGGGTGCACCTACGTCGGACCGGACGCGTGAGGCGCAGATGACGGGCGACGGGGCGCTGGCGGTGGGCGGAGCGGGCATGCTGGTCGCGCTCCAGGTGCTCGCGCTCGGGCGGGTGCTCTGGCGCCTGCTCCCCGGGCTCGCGCGCACGCCGCC
>DASWUT010000207.1:0-3616 GCA_036401455.1 Gemmatirosa sp.
CATACCGGCCGCGTGCACCGACGCGAGCGCGGCGCCGAGCGCGGCGCCGATGGCCGCGACCTCGCGCGCGCCGAGCAGGCGGCCGACGCCCGGCGCCGGGCCGTCTCGCAGGCGGCCGGCGAGCGAGCCGCCGGCGGCGTATTCGAGCACCAGCGCGGGCGGGGCGCGTTCGACGCGGTAGCAGCGCAGCACGCGGGGCGCCTCGGTCAGGCGGGTGAGGCACGAGCCCTCCCACAGCAGCCGGTCGGCGGCGCCGTCGGGCGCGCCGTCGACGGGGCGCTTGACGACCGCGCGCCGGCCGTCGTCGAGGCGGACGATCGTGAACGTGTGGGTGGGCGTCACCGTGCGGTCACCGTGCGGTCACCGTGCGCTCACGACGGCGTCGCCGCGCACGCGTCACGCTCACCGCGCCGGCGCCCGCGCCCTCATTCCTGCGACACGAGGAACTTGAGCCGGGTCGAATCGGCGAGCACGAACTCGTCGCCGTCCTCGAGCCGGCGGTCCTCGCCGCGGACGACCGGATCGCCGTTGAGCGTCGTGCCGTTGAGGCTCGCGTCCATGAGGTAGTGGCGGCCGTTGCGCTTCATGATCGTGCAGTGGTGGCGTGAGATCGTCCTCGCCTCGTCCGAGAGCACGAGGTCGTTGTGGGCGTCGGGCGATTCGCTCTGCGCCGCGCCGATGCGGAAGACGGTGCCGTCGACCGGGACGAGTCGCCCGCGACCGACGCCGTCGACGACCTGCACGTGCGCCCGGCGCGACGCCTGCGCCTGCTGCGCGCGATCGCGCGCGTTGCGGATCGCCTGCCAGGCGAGGTACGCCGCCCCGCCCCCGCCCAACAGCAGCCCGCCGCCGAGCAGCAGGTAGAGCTTGCGCAGCTCGTCGGCGCGCTCGCGGGCGGCGAGCACCGCCTGCAGCGAGCGCGCCTGCGGATCGTCGGGGTGCTCGGCGAGCACGGCGTTCACCTGCGCCGTGGCGCCCTTGACGTCGCCGCCGTCGGCGGCGGCGGCCGCGCCGTGCAGCTGCGTGCGGACCTGCGCGCGCGTCGCGGAGTCGGCCGCCTGCGACTTCGCCGACTGCTCACGTCGGCGCGCGAGTTCGAGGTCCTGCCGTGCGCGCTCGTGGCCCTGGGCCGCTTCGGGGTCGGTGGGGTCGATCGCGCGGACGAGGCTCCACGCGTTGAGCCGGTCCTGCGCGTTCTGCACCGTCGTGTCGCGCGTCAGCTCACGCGCGCGCGCCTCGCGCAGGTAGCGGTCGCGGTCGGCGGCCTGCGCGGCCTTGGCGGCCTCTTCGGGGCTCGGCGCGGGCGCGGCGGGCGCGGGCTGCGCCACGGCCGGCAGCTGCGGCACCGTCGGCGCGCTCGGCTGCGCGGGCGGGTCGGGCTTCTTGTGGTGGAAGGGCCAGAACTGCGCGTGCGCCGCGGCCGGCACCAGTGCGGCGCCGATCGCCGTCAGCTGCAGCGCGGCGAGTCGCACCGCGAGCCGGCGCCGCGCGCCCGTCATACCGCCGCGACCTCCGGAGCGGCCGCTGGCGAATCGGCGGCTGGCGAATCGGCCGCGGGCGAATCCGCGGCCGGCGGAGCCGCGGCCGCCGCGGCGCGCTCGGCGTCGAGCTGCGCGTTCTCCGCCCGCACCTTCTCGACCTCGGCCTCGACCTCGTCGGGCGGCCCCGCGAGCACGAGCACGCCGTCGCCCTCGCGCACGACGTGGACGAGCGCGCCGGGCTGCACGTCGCCGGCGAGCACGCTCCGCGACAGATCGCTCACGACGAGCCGCTCGACCGTTCGTTCGACCGGCCGCGCGCCGTAGCTCGGGTCGTAGGCCAGTTCGGCGAGGCGCGCGACGGCGTCCGCGTCGGCCTGCAGCCCCGCGCCGTACTCCTCGCTCAGCCGCGACCCCACCCCCGCGAGCTGCTTGCGCACGATGCGCGCGAGCACGTCCGTGCCGAGCGCGGCGAACGGCACGACGGCGCCGATGCGGTTGAACAGCTCGGGGCGGAGCGACGCCTGCACGACCTTGAGGATGGTCTCGCGCTGCACCTCCGGGTCGTTGGGCGCCGCCTGCGTCGCCTCGCGCACGCCGAGGTTGGAGGTGAGGATGATGAGCGTGTTGGTGAAGTCGCAGAGCCGCCCCTGCGCGTCCGTGAGGCGCCCCTCGTCGAGCACGCCCAACAGGATGTCGATCACCTCGGGGTGCGCCTTCTCGACCTCGTCGAAGAGCACGACCGAATTGGGATTGCGGCGCACCTGCTCGGTGAGGAAGCCACCCTTGTCGGAGCCGACGAGCCCCGGGCGCGATCCAATCAGCCCCGACACGGCGTGCGACTCCTTGTACTCCGCCATGTCGATCCGCACGAGCGCGCGCTCGTCGTCGAAGAGCGCCTCGGCCAGCGCCTTGGCGAGTTCGGTCTTGCCCGTCCCCGTCGGACCGACGAACAGGAACGATGCCGGCTTGCGCACGCGGCGCAGGTCGGCGCGCATCCGGCGAGCCGCGTCGGCGGCCATCGCGACCGCCTCGTCCTGCCCGAACACGCGCTCGCCGAGCCGCTCCTCGAGCGCGAGCAGCCGCTCGCGCTCCCCCTCGAGCAGGCGCGAGACCGGCACCCGCGCGCGCCGCCCGACGACGGCTGCGACGTCTGCCGCGGTCACGTCCGCCGCGGGCGCGTCCGCCGCGTCCGGCGCGCCGTCGCGCGCGAGCACGACGCGCGCGGCGGCCTCGTCGAGCACGTCGAACGCCTTGTCCGGGAACGCGCGGTCGCGCAGGTGCCGACGCGCGAGCTTGACGATCGCGTCGAGCGCCTCGGGCGTGTAGCGCACGCCGTGGTGCTGCTCGAACCGGCCGCGCGCGCCCTCGAGCATGCGGCGCACGGCCGCGTCGTCGGGTTCGTCGACGGTCACCGGCTCGAAGCGCCGCGCGAGCGCCCCGTCGCGCGCGATCCGCTCGCGGTACTCGTCGTGGGTGGTCGCGCCGATGCAGCGCAACTCGCCGCGCGCGAGGGCGGGTTTCAGCATGTTGGCCGCGTCCATCCCACCCTCGCTTCCGCCCGCGCCGACGAGCGTGTGCACCTCGTCCAGAAAGAGCACAACGTCCTTGGACGCGCGCACCTCGTCGACGACGCCCTTGAGCCGCTCCTCGAACTCGCCCCGGTACTTCGCGCCGGCGACGAGCGCGGTGAGATCGAGCGCGAGCAGCCGCGCGTTCTTCAGCGGCCCCGGCACGCGCCCGTCCGCGATGCGCTGCGCGAGCCCCTCGACGACCGCCGTCTTGCCCACCCCGGGGTCGCCGACGAGCACGGGGTTGTTCTTCGTCCGGCGGAGCAGCGTCTGGATCACCTGCAGCGTCTCGTCCTCGCGTCCGACGACCGGCGGGAGCTCGCCCGCGCGCGCGAGCGCCGTGAGGTCGCGCGCGTACGTCGCGAGCGGGCCGCCCGCGCCGACGGGCGCCGCCCCGGGCGCGGCGCTTCGCCCGGCGTCCGACCCCGCTTCCGACCCCGCATCCCCGGGCCCTCCCACTCGGACGTGCGGCGGCGTGCCGAAGCCGACGTCGCGCGTCGCGGCGGGCCCTGCCCCCGACCCGGCACCGGGCGCGCCCGCTGCGTGCGACGCGGCGCCGTCGGTCTC
>DASWUT010000208.1:0-4166 GCA_036401455.1 Gemmatirosa sp.
TCGACCTCGTCGTGGGCACGGCCATCGCCCGCGCCGGCCTCGCGGCCGCCGTACCCCGGTGGCTCCTGCTGCCGTGTCTCGCGCTCACCTTCGTGGTCGGCCCCGCGGGGCTGCTGGCCTTCCTCGTCATCCGGCTCGTCGTCGGCCGGGTCGCCGGCCCGCGGCGCTCGGCCGTTCCCGCGTGGGAGGTCGCCGTATGACCGCCGCGGTGTGGACCTCAGCGCCGGCCGCTCATGTCGGCGGCACCCTGCGCGTGCTCCGCGATCGTGAACCGGCGCTCACCAGATTTGCGTTCGCCTGCCTCGCGCTGGGCGGTGTGGCGGCAGTCGCCGCGGTGTCCGACCCCCGCCTGTTCGACGGCGTGCGCGTCTGGATCAAGCCGGCCAAGTTCTTCGCCTCGATCGGCGTGTTTGCCATGAGCTGGGCGGCGATCGCGGGACTCGTGCGCGCCGATCGCCGCGACGCGCGCGTGATGCGCCGGTCGCGGTGGACGCTGATCGGATCGGCGCGCTTCGAACTCGCCTACATCACGCTCCAGGCCGCGCGCGGTCAGGCCTCGCACTTCAACACCGCCACCCCGACGTATGGGGCGCTCTATGCGGCCATGGGGCTCGCGGCCGTGGCGCTCATCGGCACCACGGTCCCGCTTGCCTGGGAGGTCGCACGCCGGCCCGCGCCTGGTACGGATCCCGACCTTCGCGACGCCGTCGTGCTCGGCCTGGGACTGACGTTCGTGTTGGGCGGGGTGCTCGGCGGCTACATCAGTGCGCACGGGGCGCACGCGGTCGGCCCCGAGACCGGGCACCTCGCGGTGCTCGGGTGGAATCGGGGCGGGGGCGACCTTCGCGTGGCCCACTTCCTCGGCCTGCATGCCGAGCAGGGGCTCCCGCTCGTGATCGCGGCCGCGCGGGCGCTCGGTCTCCCGCACGGGCGGCGCGTTGTCTGGGGCGCCGCCGCACTCTGGGCGGCGCTCACGCTCGCCACGTTCGCGCAGGCGGTCACCGGCCACCCCTTCCCGTTCGGCTGACCCGTCCCGACGCGACGGCGCACACAACGACCGGGCAGCACCGCGCAACGCTCCTGTCCCAGTCGAGCACCCATCATCGCGCCCTACCACCCGACAGAGAACCCAGTCCATGCCGACAATCACTGCCGCCGAGCGCGACACTGCGACGTACCCGCTCCCGTCATCGCGCCCTGCCAGCCCGGCGACGGCGGCGTCCGTCCCGACGAACACCGCCGCCTGGCTCGGCGCGAAGCGGGCCCGGTTCGAGGTCAAGACCGCGCCCTACACGGCCCCACGTGAGGACGAGATCGTGGTCCAGAACCGCGCGGTGGCCATCAACCCGTTCGACTGGATCATCCAGGCCGCGGGCACTGTGGTCACGCCGTGGATCAAGTACCCATCCATTCTCGGCTCCGATCTCGCGGGCGAGGTCGTCGCGGTCGGACCCGGCGTGACGCGGTTCGCCGTGGGCGACCGCGTGCTCGCGCACGCAGTCGGCGCGGACAAGACGCGCAGCCGCGCGGCGGAGGGCGCCTTCCAGCAGTACACCGTGGTCCTCGCGCGCATGGCGGCCCCGATTCCGAGCACCCTGTCGTACGAAGAGGCCGCAGTGCTGCCGCTGGCGCTGTCCACCGCCGCGTGCGGCTTGTTCCAGCGGGATCAGCTCGCGCTGAATCATCCCTCGGCGACCCCGACACCCACAGGAAAGACGGTGCTCATCTGGGGCGGCTCGACCAGCGTCGGGAGTAACGCCATCCAGCTCGCCGTCGCTGCCGGGTACGAGGTCATCACGACGGCGTCCCCGCGGAACTTCGGCTACGTCCAGCGGCTCGGAGCGCGTCAGGTGTTCGACTACGCGAGCCCGACCGTCGTCGCCGATATCATCGCCGCATGCGCGGGTACGACGCTGGCCGGAGCCCTTGCCATCGGCACCGGGTCGGCCGAGGCCTGTCTGGACGTCGTCCACGCCTGTGACGGCTGCAAGTTCGTCGCGATTGCCAGCACGTCCGTCACGTTCGACCGCTTCGCCCGCGGAGCCGGCACGACCTTGCAACTGCTGCGGCTTCTGCTGCGGCTCGTGGCGTCGACAGTCGCGGTCCAGGTGAAGAGCCGCCGGCGAGGCATCGGCACGAAATTCATCATCGGCAGTTCGCTGATCGGGACCGAGGTCAGCCAGGTCATCTACGAGGACTTTCTGCCCGAAGCCCTCGCGGAGGGCCGCTACGTCGCCGCCCCGGAACCGGCGGTCGTCGGCACGGGACTCGATTGCATCCAGGCCGGACTCGACGCGCAGGTGAAGGGCGTTTCCGCCAAGAAACTCGTGGTCGCGTTGTAACAGACGGTTTCACAACCGTTGTAGGTAGTTGAAGCAGATCAGGGCGCAGGCGAGGTGGAGCCACGCGCGGTGCACGGCGACGAGCCGGTCGTAGCGCACCGCGAGCCGGCGGTAGTTCGCGAGCCAGGCGAGCGTGCGCTCGACCGTCCAGCGGTACTGCCCGAGCCGGCGCTTCGACTCGCCCCCGCGGCGCGCGATCCGGTGCTTGATGCCGCGCCGGACGCACGCGTCGAGTAGCGCCGCGAGCATGCGGCCGTCGGGTACGTTGGCCGCCGTCACCGCAGCCGCGAGCGGGACGCCCTGCCGGTCGACGAGGACGTGGTGCTTGGAGCCGGCCCGGCCCCGGTCGGTCGGGTTCGGGCCGGTGTCGCGCCCCCCGTTTTCGCGGCCAAGCTCCGGGTGTCCAGGCTCGCCCGCGTCCAGTCGATCCCGTCGGCGGCGGCCAGCCGCTCCAGCATGGCCTGGTGCAGCTTGCGCCACACGCCGCGGCGCTGCCACTCGCGCAGCCGCCGCCAGCACGTGACGCCCGAGCCCCACCCCAGCGCCGTCGGGAGCAGCTTCCACGGGATGCCCGTGCGCAGCACGTACAGCACGCCGTTGAGCGTCGCGCGGTCGTCCACCCACGGGCGCCCGCCCTTCGGCTGCGCGCGGCGCCGCGGCAGCAGCGGCGCGACCACCTCCCACAACTCGTCCGTCACCAGCGGCTTCATGCACGGGTGCTACCCCGCAGGGGTCCGCGAGGTTGTGCAACCATCTGTTAGCCGAGTTCGTCGCCCGGCAACGTGAAGAGGGCCTCCACGGGCTGGCCGAGCGCGCGGGCGAGTTGCAACGCGAGCACGGTGGAGGGGACGAACACACCGTTCTCGACCGTGTTGATCGTTTTGCGGGACACGCCGACGCGCCCGGCCAGCTCGGCCTGCGTCCACCCCGCGCCCGTCCGCGCCTCGCGCAGATGGACGCGCAGTCGCCCCGCGCCCGCCTCCTCACCGCCGCGGTCACCCATGCCGCCCGGCGTCGACGTCGGCGCGCTGCTGCAGAACGCTGAACACGAGCGCCGGGCCCGCGACGCCAGCCGTCACGAGGATCGGCACGGCCACGCGCAGGAGGATCGGCGCGGCCGCGCCGGCGACCGCCGCCGTCCCGAGCCCAGCGAGCCCGGCGAGCAGCAGCCAGTAGCCGACCGCCACCGCCGTGCGCCGGTTCGCCGCGGCGAGTTCGTCGTCGAGCACCCGCCGCTCCCGCGCCGACCAGCGCGGGCCCGCACTCCCGAACGTCACGCGGAGCACCGCCAGCCCCCAGACCGCCCACGGCATCCCGGTCATGACGATGCGAGCCCGGGATGGCCCGCCAACGGAGCCGGCATACGCGTCCAGCTGGAAGGCCCAGTTCAGCCCCGCGACGGCAAACGTGATGGTGAACAGCAGCACCATGCGCCAGCGCCGCTGCGCAAAGCGCTCCACCGCCTCCAAACTGTTCCCCCCCCCCGCCTGTCGCTGCATACCGCATCTCCCCGTATCGCTGTGAATCGAGTAACGTGTAGGTGACAGGTAACCTACGCGTTACTCGACGATGCGCAAGCGCGCGCGATGGGCAGCGGCACGCCGGAGGGCAGCGCGGGAGCGGGCGCGCGGAACGCTCGGCCTGCGTCCGTCGAGTTCCTCGGCGTCCTAGGCTGTGTGCGAAAGGGGTGGCCTGATGCGTGCGGCGCTCAACCGGGGCGCCGACCCGGAGGGCGCATGGCGCACCGGCACGAGTGGTCCGCGGCGGAGTGGGCGCGCGTCGCGCCCCTCCTGCCCGCCCGCGAGACCCGGGGCACGTACGACC
>DASWUT010000209.1:0-6395 GCA_036401455.1 Gemmatirosa sp.
GGTTACGCGAGGCTCACGAGGCGCGGCGCAGGTCGACGCTGCCGTTCACGGTGCGCAGGCGCACGTGGCGCGAGCCGTCGCCGATCGTCGCGCGCAGGCGACGCGGATCGATGCGGCCGCTCAGCGTCACCGGGAACTCGGTCCCGACGCGGCCGTTGACGGTCGACAGCTCGACCTCCGCGCCGAGCGAGGCGGGCATCTCGACGGTGACCGAGCCGTTGGTCGTCGCGAAGTCGAGGTCGCGTGCGGTGCCCGCGTCGGACATGCGCGCCCACACCGACCCGTTGACGGTGCGCGCGCTCACCGGACCGCCGCCGGTCTCCGCGCGGACGCTGCCGTTGACGGTGTTGGCCACGACCTCGCCGGTCGCGCCGCGCACGTCCAAGCCGCCGTTGACGGTCGCGACGTCGAGCTTGACGCCGTTGGGCACGCGGACGGTGAACGCCGCGCTCACCCACCCGTTGCGCCGACTGCCTTCCCACTCGCCGGAGCGCTCGTTGTGGTACCCGCGCTCGTCACAGCTCGACTGGGAGCCCCAGAGCGCACAGACGAGCATGCCCTGACCGTCGTCGGCCTTCTGGACGACGAAGCGAACCAGATTCGGATCGGCGTCGCCGCGCGTGGTGCGGTCGGCGGTGACGACCACCTGGTCGCCCGACGTGGACTCGACGCGGATCGGGCCGTTGAGGTTCTTGATGTACAGCCACCGGCCGCCGGGCACGCGCCCCTGCCAGGTGAAGGCGTTGTGCTCGACGCGGTCGGCACCGTCGGACTGGGCGAGGGCGAGCGCGGGCGAACACACCGCAACGAGAGCAAGGAGGAGGCGCACGGCGGGATCAGTTGCGAGGGGTGGACGCACGGGAGATGACGATCGTACCGCTGAAGCTTTGCGCGGTGATGCGCGCCCCACCGCCACCGATCGTGAACTCCATCCGCCGCGCGTTGCGCAGCGAGGTGCCGTCGGTGCCGCGCGCACTCGGCTGCAGCGTGAGCGGGATACTGGTGTCGATCGAGCCGCTGAAGGTCTGCAGGCTGAGCGCGGCGCTCGCGTCGGCGGGCAGGACGAGGCGTACCTCGCCCGACTGCGAGCCGAAGTCGTAGCGGCCATCGCGGGCGAAGCTGCCGTCGTAGGCGATGTCGCCGCTCGTCGTCTGCGCCCGGAGCCGGCCCAGCTGCCCCGCGCGCACCTCGACGTTCCCGCTCACACTGCCCACGTCAGCCTCGCCGCGGATGTTCGCGATGCGCACGTCGCCCGAGATGCTCCGCGCACGCACGTCGCCGTCGAGGCTCTGCGCGCGGACGGACCCGCTCACGCCCGACACCGAGACGTGGCGTGTGGCGTCCTGTACGTCGACGTCCCCACTCGTGGTTTCGGCGTCGATCTCGCCGTGAACGCCGCGCACCCGCACGTCGCCCGAGACCGTATTGGCGATCACGCGCGTGCCGACCGGCACGACGACGTCGAGCTGCTGGTCGCCGCTCGAGAGGTTGCGCGCGCGGACGGTGTAGACGCGGACGCTGCCGCCGTTCGGCCCGTCGGTCCGCTCGAATCGAAAGGGCAGGCGATCGCTCCGCCCGCGCACGCGGACTTCGGCGCGGTCCCACCCGGTGACCGTGACGGGCCCGCTGACGAGCGACAGGTCGACCGCCCCGCCGCGCGTAAAGCTCACCGTGGTGTCGAGCCGCGTGGGGCCGTGGAGATCGCGCGCGTCGGGCTCGTAGTCGCGGCCGAAGTCGAGGTTGCGCAGTTCGGCGGCCGCGCGCCGCACGCCCTCCGCCGCGCCGCGCACGCTGGCGGCGACGCCCTCGCTGACTGCGCGACCGAGATCGCCGAAGCCGGTGGTGTCGAGGTCGGTGTCGGGCGCGTCGCAGCCGGATCCGCAGGCAGCGCGAAGTCGGGCGATCTGCGCGCGCAACGAGTCGCGTCGTGCCAGCGCTCGACGTCGCGCCTGCGCGCGGGTGGTGTCGTCAGACGGCGACGTGTCGCGCGAGGCGGCCGTGGGCGCGTCGGCCGCACGCGACGGGGCGGGCGCGGACCGGCCGGCGACGATCGCGCTCGCGACGACGAGAAGGGGCAGTGGCATGGGTCAGGTGTGCGGCAGGAATGCGGCGGTCCGCAGGAGCTCGACTTTCTGCCCCAGCGCGCGCGTGAGCTGCTCGCCGAGGAACGGACTGTGGGGATCGCGCGCGAGCGCGGCCCGACTGGCGGTGATGGCGGCGTCGATGATGCGAAGGTTGCGAGCGAGCACGTCCACCGTGGCGGAATCGAGGTCGCCGCGCCGGTCGGTGAGGGCGGCGCGGAGGTCGGCGATCTCGCGGTCGTAATCCACGGCGCCGGGCACGGTGCGGTCGACCGACTGCGCGGCCCACTGGGCATCGGCGCGGTCTACTGACCGTGCGACGGCGCCAGCGTCGGCGTGCGTGTGCGGCGGAGCGGCGGTGGGCTCGGTCGCGCGGGGCGTTCCGATCGGCTCTCGCGTGGAAGGAGGCGAGGACTCGGACACGGACTCGCGGTGCGCATCGATGGGTCGGACGGCGACGACACGCGGCTCGCCGGCGGGCTGGCGGACGACCAGGTAGGTCGCGCCGGAGCTCACGATCGCGACCGCGGCCGCCGCGGCGGCGAGCCACGGGGCGCGCGCGAAGCGCGTGGTTCGCGGCGCGGGGGGCGGACGGAACGCGAGGACGCGCGCCTCCGCCGCCGCGGGGCTGGCGGGCGGCGCGGCGTCCAGCCAGGCGGCGTCGAGCCGTGCAGCGATCGCGGGCCAGAGGTCGCGCGAGGGGCGCAGGGTGGGCCGTTCGTCGGCGCGCGCGATCAGATCACGGAGGACGTCGTCGGGCGGATCGTCGTCGGGCGCGCCATCGTCGGGCCGATCGAAGTCGTGGGTCGGGTGCGTCATGCCTGCAGGGCCTCCCGGAGTAGGGCGCGGGCGCGGTGCAGCTGGGCCTTGCTGCCGCCGGCGGTGATGCCGAGGAGGGTGCCGATCTCCTCGTGCTTGTACCCCTCGACGTCATGGAGGACGAACACGCGGCGTGCGCCCGGGGGCAGTCCGGCGATCGCGTGTTCGAGGTCCATCCGGTCGCCGGGCGCGGTCGGTCGGGCCGGCACACGCGCACCGGCGTCGCCGTCGTCGTCGGTCGTGAGGTGGCGCCGGCGTCGGCCGTCGGCCTCGCGCCGGTTGAGCACCAGGTTGACGGCAAGCCGGTGGAGCCACGTACTGAAACTGCTCTCGCCGCGGAACAGCGCGAGCTTTTCCCACGCGCGGACGAAGACGTCCTGGGTCAGTTCTTCGGCGAGCACGCGGTCCGCGGTCATCCGCGCGCAGAGGGTGAAGACGCGGTCGACGTGGGCCCGGTAGAGCCGCTCGAACGCCCGTCGGTCGCCGGCCGCCGCGCGCGCGGGGTCGCCGGGGCCGTCGAGGGTCGTGCGGGCGGGCAGGGCGTCCAGGGCAGTCACCGGCGGCTACGTGGGGGAGATCGGGTCATGGCATATGACGGCGCGACGGGGGAAAGGGTTTGGACGTTCACGGCGCGTCGTCGCCGACGAGGAGGACGAGGGCGCGCAGCGTCGCGCGCGGCGTCGACGCGGGGCGCGGGCGGGCGGGCGTCGCTGGACCGAGGAGGCGCGCGGCGGCGATCAACCACGCGGCGTCGTCGGCCGATGGTGGGGCGGCGGCTCGAAGCGCGGCCTCGCGGTCGGCCGAGAGTGGGGCGGTGAGGGCGCTGCGGAGCGCGGCTGCGGCGGCCGTGAGGGATGCGCGTTCGGTCGGGGCGGCTGCGCGGAGCGCGCGGTACGTTCGGGCGAGGAGGGCGCCGCGCGCGTCCGGGCGCGGGTCGGGTTCGAGGTGCGCGTCACGAAAGACGGTGTGGGCTGGGGTGACGGCGCGATCGGCGATCCGGCGTCGCGCCCAATGGGCGAGTGCGCGTCGCGCAGCGCGCGCGTGTTCGGCGGGCGGGGTCGCGGCAGCGTCCGCGTGCGCGAGATGGGCGAGTGCGCGGCGCACCACGGACGCGGTGCTCGTCGGCCTGCGTGCGGCGAGGGAGGCGACGAGGGTCGGGACGCGGAGCGCGCCGAGGCAGGTCGGGAGCGCGACGACGGCAACGTAGCCCGACACGCGCGAGCGGACCGCGACCGTCGCGCGCGAGGTGCGGACGGCGAGCATCGGATGCGCTGCATCGAGCGCCTGATCGAGGCACTCGCTCCACCGTTCGAGGAAGCGGTCGCGGGTGAGGGCACCGACGGCAGTGGGTCGGCTGGAGGCCGTGGACGATGGACCCGACGTGGTGTTCGACACGTCGTCGGACGGATCCGCCAGCGCGCGCTCGAGCGGGCTTGCGCCGACGGTCTGGTTCGCGGCGCGGCGTTTCCGTCGCGCGTGGGCGGCAAGGCGGAGGTCGCGCGCGATGGCGGGCGGGGGGCGGAAGGCGTGGACGTGGACGATCGCGGCGGGGGCGCCCGGTCGGACCGCGCGTCCGGTGCGCTGGGCGAGGCGTGCGGGGGTCCAGGGCAGGTCGAGGTGGACGACGACCGACGCGTCGCGGAGGTCGAGCCCTTCGGAGAGCACATCTGTCGTCAGCAGGAGGTCGATCCGTTCGATCGCCGCCGGTGCAGGCCGCGACTGGCCGAGCGGCGCGAACCGGGCGAGCACGTCGGCGCGGGCGAGCGAGCCGGACGCGATGCGGCCGCCGGCGGCGGTAAGCATCGCGACGCGGCCGTGCGGGGCAAGCCGCGCGTAGAGGGCGCGAACGGTGTCGGTGGAGTGGCTGAAGGCGACGATGTGTGCGTCGGGGTAGCGGGCGCGGAGGGCGCGCAGGTGGTCCGCTCGGCATGCGTCGCCGGGAGCGTCGCGGAGGAGAGTGATCGTCCGTCGGACGGCGGCGACGTACGTGGCGAGTTGCGCGCGAGCGGGCGTCGCGTCGGCGGCTGGTGCGGTGGGCGGGAGGAGCGAGAGCTGGACGGTCGAGGCGTCCGTGGCGAGCGTGCGGGTGAGGGCGTGGAGTTCGGCGCGCGTGGGGTGGCGGCCGGCGTCGAAGGCGTCGGTGACGGCGAGTGCGCGAGCGAGGCGGCGGCGGAGCCCGGCCCGCAGGGCGGCGTCGCTCGATGCCCAGAGGCGGGTGAGGGTGTAGCGATCGAGCTCTGGCGCGGTCGCGCCGTCGGAGGGTGCGACGGCGACGGGGAGCGTGCGGAGTGCGTCGAGGACGGTGGGTGGGGCGGCGAGGTCGATCCACGTCGTGGGCGCGACGGTTGGACGTTCCAGCAGCGGCGGATCGGCTCGCGCCGTGTGCGCTGGCCGCGGAGGCAGTCGATCTCGCAGGTGGGACGCCGCGCGGCGGACGACGAGGCGAGCCAGGGTATCTGCGTCGAGGGCAGTGGCGCGCGCACCGAGGGCGAGAGCGAACAGGGCGGCGAGGTCGTCCGCGCGGTTGTGGACCGGCGTCGCGGTGAGGAGGAGCAGACGTCCGTGGGCGGCGAGTCGAGCGAGCGCGTGCCAGCGTCGCGTGCGCGGGTTACGGAAGTGGTGCGCCTCGTCGACGACGACGAGCGGGGGGGTGGCGTGGAGGTGGGGGTTGGCGTGGCCGAGCGATTCGGCGGAGACGACCGTGCGGGCGAGGCCGGCGGTGTCGAGGGCGGCGGTCCAGTGTGCCCGGAGTGCGGCGGGGGCGATGATGAGCGCGTCTGCGGCGTCGCGCGCGAGCGCAAGGGCGACGGCCGTCTTGCCGAGCCCGACATCATCGGCGAGGAGGGCGACGCGGTAGTGCTGGAGGGCGTAGCGGAGGCGAGCGGCGGCGTGTCGCTGGTGGGGTCGAAGGGCCAGCGGGCCGACCTGGGCGTCACGCGCGTGTGGGGCGAGGCCGAGTGCGGCGTGAGCGAGGAGAGCACGAACGGCGGTCGGGGGGAGCGTGACGTCGTCGCGGTGCGTCATGCCGAGGGCGGGCGGCGGCCGTCGGAGGCGGGCGCGCGACCATGTGGGCGGGGGCGGCGGGCCCACGCGGGCGCGGCCGGTTCGGCGATGGAGGGGCGGAGTGGACGTGCGGGGAGCGCGCGCGTGGTGGCGTTGCCGAGTGGCGTCGCCGAGGTGGCGCGTGCGGCCCAGGTGAGGAGCGGCGCGAGCGCGTCGGGCGGGATGCTGTAGGCCGATGCGACCGCGTGGGTGAGGGTGGCGGCGTTGGCTGAGGGGGAGACGTGGGCGAGACTCGTGCGTGCGGCGGGCCAGTCGGAGGGGAGGGGGAGGGCTGCGACGGTCCAGGCGAGGAAGCGGCGGTATCCGCCGCGGGCGGGTTCGGCGAGGGCTGCGAGCCAGGCGGCGATCGGCGGAGAGCGGAGCAGGGTCGCAAACGCGCGAGCGTCGTCGAGGGCGTGCAGCGGGTCATCGAAGCGGGCCGCGTAGCAGGTG
>DASWUT010000210.1:0-7259 GCA_036401455.1 Gemmatirosa sp.
ATCGACCGCGTGAGTGCGGCGATGGCGCTGCGCGCGCAGGTGATGGCCGAGCTGGCGCGCGCGTACGACAGCTTCGCGGCACTCGCCGCCTACGGCGCGCCGGACAGCGTCGGCGCGGGGCTCGGTGCGCTCACCGGGGCGGTCGACGCGTACGCGGCGGGCGTGACGCCGGGCGCTGCGCCGTTCACCCCCGCGGTCGGCGGGATCGTCGCGTACGCTGGCGGCGCGGTCGGTGGGCGCGTGCAGGCGCGGATGCTCGACGCGTCGAGTCGCGCGCTCCGCGCGCGTGTCGAGCGCGTGCGCGACGTCATGCGCCGCGAGGTCGGACTGCAGACGGCGATCCAGGAAGAACTCGTCGCCGGGGCGCGCGACAACGTGCGCGCCCTCTACCGACTGGGGCTGCTCGCGCCCGACGCGCTGCTTGCGAGCCAGCTCGACGACTACGGGCTCGTCGTCGATTCGGCGCGCGTCGCGGAGTTCGCTGCGACGGGACCACCCGCGCAGCGGGCCGCGTTCGATACTGCGGTACTCGCCGTCGTCGACCGGCGTGCGCGCCGGCGCATCGACGCCCAGCGCGGGCTGCTCGAGGCGAGCGTCGATTGCCTGAACGCGCTCGTCGATGTGCATCGCGCGTTCGAGCGCGGGGTGCCGCTCACGCCCGCCGCGATCGGCCAGCAGCTCGCGATCATGCGACAGTACGTCGCGCAGCTCCAGCCTTCCTCCACGGCCGCGACCAGCGCGGCAAGCAAGGGCCCATGACCGACGACGGCGCCGCGACGGACGCTGACGACACGAGCCCCGAGGACGCGGCGCTCGCGGCGGTGCACGACACGCACCGCCTGATCGAGGACCACTTCGACGTGCTCTACGCGGCGTGCACGACGGACGCGGCGCGGGCGAAGCTCCGCGCCCTGCAGTCGTCCGCGCGCGACGCGTACTGGAAGGCGGTCGCGGACGGGCTGGACGACGACAACCTCGTCGTGCAGGAGATCCGCCGCGACCTCGTCGCAGCGACGGCGCAGATCCAGGCGCACATTGACACGCTCGCCGACATCACCGCGGTGCTCGGGATGCTGACCGAGGCCGTGCGGCTCGCGGGCGCGCTCGTCGGGCTCGCCGCGGCGGCCTAACTCCGTCCCGGACGCCGTCGCCGTCGTCGACGGCGTCGCCGTCCATCAGCGCCGGACGCCGAGCATCGCCTCGCGGGTGGCGCGGAACTCGACGCCGGGCTTCCACGCCGGCCAGGTCGAACCGTCGGCCACGTCGAGCCCCACGCGAAAGAGGAGCCGCGTGTCGTCGACGATGCCGCCCATGTCCCAGTTCGGCTTCACCTCGTCCGACGGTTTGTGGTAGTCGTTGGCGACGTAGGCCGCGCGCACGCGCGGGCCGTACGCGGTCGTCTTGCCGATGTAGTCAGCGCCGGGAAACAGGAAGGCGAGCGCGGGAACGCCGTGGCGCGCGAGCTCGAAGTGGTCGCCGCGGTAGAAGTAGCCCTTCTCCGGCTCCGGGTCCGGGCGGACGACGCGGTCGTCGTCGTGCGCCTCGCGCGCAAGCAGGTCCTCGAGCGTGCTGAGGCCGGAGCCGATGCTGACGAGCGCGTGCGTGCGGCCCCACGGATTCATGATGTCCATGTTGACGTCGGCCAGCGTGCGCTCGAGCGGGTACAGCGGATGCTGCGCGTAGTACCGCGCGCCTAACAGCCCCTGCTCCTCGGCCGTGAACGCGGCGAAGAGGATCGTGCGCCGCTGCGGGCGCGGCAGCCCGTGGAAGGCGCCCGCCGTCGCCAGGACCCACGCCACGCCCGACGCGTCGTCGAGCGCGCCGTTGTAGATCGAGTCGCCGCGCACGGGGCGGCCGATGCCGTAGCCGTCCCAGTGCGCGGAGTACATCACGTACTGGTCGCGCACCGCGGGGTCACCGCCGTCGAGTCGGGCGACGACGTTGCGCGACTGCACGCGCCGCACCACGTTCTGCACGGTGAAGTCGGCCGTGCCCCCGAGCGCGACGGGGTGGAACTCGCGTGTGCGCGCCGCGCGCTCGAGCGCACGGAAGTCGTGCCCCCCGGCGCTGAACAGTCGACGCGCGACGTCGAGGTGGATCCACCCTTCGACGGCCGTGTGCGCCGGGCCGCCCTCGACCTCGAACTTCTCGTGCGCGTTGCTCTGCACGACGCTCCAGCCGTAGCCTGCCGGGCCGGTCTGGTGCACGAGCAGCACGGCCACGGCCCCGCGCGCGGCGGCGATCTCGTACTTGTAGGTCCAGCGCCCGTAGTAGGTCATCGCGGCGCCGCGGAAGACGCGCGGGTCGAGGCGCGTGCTGTCGCGCGGGTCCGGAACCGGCGGGTCGCCGACGAGCATGACGACGGTCTTGCCCCGCACGTCGACGCCCTTGAAGTCATCCCACTGGTACTCGGGTGCGACGACGCCGTAGCCGACGAAGACGAGGTCCGAACCGCGAACGGTGACGAGCGTGTCGGGGTGGAGCGACCACGCGACGACGTCGTCCAGCGGGCGGAGCGCCGTGGTCTGTCCGCCGACGGCGAGCGAGGCCGTGACGCTCGACGTGGTGCCGACGAGCGGCACCGTCTGGAAGAACGTCCCGTCGGGATTGCCCGGGGCGAGTCCGATCTGGCGGAACCGCGCCGCGATGTAGGCGACCGCCGAGTCCTCGCCGCGGGTGCCGGGAGCGCGTCCCTCGAACGCATCAGCGGCGAGGGCGCGGATGTCGCGCAGCATCGCATCGCCGGTGATCGCCTGCGACGCGCGCACGGCTTCGTGCTGGGTGTGGTCGCGGGCCTGGGCGTGAGCGGTGACGGCGCCTAACGCCAGCACCAGAGACGTGCGTCGACAGAGCGGGAGGCGCCGCATGGGACCGGTGCGTCGGTGAGCGCGCGCGGTGCGCACGGACGTGGCCGCGCGCCGTGGGCGTCGAAGCCCGTCGCGGGCGCGACGGACGAGTCGTGCGGTCGAGTATAGGGCGTGCGCGGCGCCCCGGCGCGCGGCGGGCTCAGCGCATCGTCGTCGCCGGACGTAGCCGGACGCTCGTTCCCCACGCGTCCCGCGTCGCGACCGTGCCGTCACCCGCGTGCTCGGTCGCGAAGCCCGCAGCGCCGAGGCTCGCCGTCGTGGCCGCGAGGTCGGCTGCGGTGGGCAGCTCGATTGTCCACTCGAGGAGCCGCGCGTCGTCGGGCGCAGGCGGTTGCGCGCCCGGGCCGGCCCAGGTGTTGGTCCCGACGTGGTGATGGTAGCCGCCGGCGCCGAAAAAGACCGCGCCCGGATAGCTCCACACGGTGCGGTCGAATCCGAGCCCGTCGCCGTAGAATTCCGTCGCGCGGGCGAGATCGCCCACGTGCAGGTGGACGTGGCCGATCGTCGTACCGGCCGGCATGCCGGTCCACGGGGCGTTGCCGGCCTCGCGCACCAGGGCCGCGACGTCGACGGGGTCGGTCGCCATCGTCAGCTCGCGGCCGGTGCGCCGCCACGCGCTGCGTGGGCGGTCGGCGTAGACCTCGACGCCGAGCCCGTCGGGGTCGGTGAGGTAGAAGGCTTCACTGACGTGATGGTCGCCCGCGCCGGCGCGCACGCCGCGCGCGGCGAGATGGCGCACGAACCCCCCGAGCGAGGCGCGGTCCGGAAGCAGGATCGCGGTGTGGTAGAGCCCGAGCCGGCCGCGCGACGTCATGGGTCGCGCCCCGGGACGCTCGACGAGTTCGACGAGCGGGACGTCGTCGGCGCCGCCGAGCACGGCACGACGGCCGTCGGCCGGGACGGCGCGCATGCCGAGCACGCCCTCGTAGAACGCGCGTGCGCGGTCGACGTCGGCGACCTGCAGTCGCACGGGCCCGAGTCGCGTACGCTCGGGGAGGCGAGTGCCGCGCGGCGGGTCGCCGTAGGTGCCGAGTTCGGCGAGGTGCGTCGAGATGCGACGTGGCATCGGGAGTGTGTGCGGACGCTGACCTCGCTGAAACTAGTACGTTCAGCTCATCGCCCATCTCGAGACCACCGGCCCCGTTCCACCCCCGTTTCCATGACCGGCATCCCGCCGACAGCACCGACCGTCCCGGCACCCCGGGCGATGCGCCGCGTGTTCGTGACCGGGGCGACCGGGACGATCGGCCGCGCGACGGTGCGGGCGCTGGCTCGCCGCGGACACGAGGTCGTGTGCTTCGTCCGGCGCCGGGCGCGCGTGGACGCGGTGCATCTCCCCGACGGAGTGAGCGTGCGCACGGGCGACGTCGGCGACCCCGGGTCACTCGCACGCGATGGCTTCAGGGGCGAGCGATTCGACGCGGTGATCTCGTGCCTCGCCTCGCGCACGGGTGTTCCGGGCGACGCGTGGGCCGTGGACCACCGGGCGCACGTGCACCTGCTCGAGGCGGCCCAGCAGGCCGGCGTCGGGCATTTCGTGCTCCTCTCGGCGATCTGCGTGCAGAAGCCTCGACTCGCCTTCCAGCACGCCAAGCTCGCCTTCGAACGGCAGCTCGTCGCCTCGGGGCTGCGCTACTCGATCGTCCGGCCGACGGCCTTCTTCAAATCGCTCTCGGGGCAGGTCGGGCGCGTGCAGCGAGGCAAGCCGTTCCTCGTCTTCGGCGACGGCACCGGGACCGCGTGCAAACCGATCTCCGCGGGCGACGTCGCCGACTACCTCGTTGGGTGCCTCGATGACGCGGACCGCTGGGAGCGGGTGCTGCCGATCGGCGGGCCGGGCGCGGCGATCACGCCGTGGCAGCAGGGGGAGCTGCTCTTCGCGCTCCTCGGGCGTCCACCGCGGTTCACGCACGTGCCGGTACAGCTGCTCGACGGCATCGTCGCGGCGCTCGGCGCGGTTGGGCGAGTGGCGCGTCCGTTGGCGGCGAAGGCGGAGCTGGCGCGCATCGGGCGCTACTACGCCACTGAGTCGATGCTGGTGTGGGATGACCGCGCCGGGCGCTACGACGCGGACGCGACGCCATCGTTTGGATGCGACACGCTCGCGGACCACTACCGCGCCCTGCTGCAGGGGACGGCCACCGCGGATCTCGGCGAGCACGCGGTGTTCTGAACGGCGACCCCGACCTGTCGTACTCAGCGATCGCGGAACCGCGTCGAACTTCGTCTCAACAATTTCGTGCGCGGTGCGATCGCCGGCGACCTGATTGGCTGGTCGTATCCCTGACGACTGCACGGCACGTGGAGCCGCCTGTGCCGTGCTGCGCGCCGCAGGCATCGTGCGTGGGGTCCCACGCGTGGGATAGTGCGCGCGCGCACGGTATCCGTTCCCTTGCGCGCCTCCCGTCGCGCCTGCATGCTCGCGCCGGCAACAGTCGCCTCGGGTCGCCACCGCAGGATCGCCTCCGACGAATCGCGAAGCGATCGAGGAGAGGATCGCGGGCTCGCGAGCGTCTCGCGAAACGATGGTGCGCGCCCGCGGCGCCCGACCACGCCGGGGCGGTCTCGGCCACGTCCTGGCGGCCGCACGACGCCCACGTCCCCTGGGTCTGGAGCCCGGTATGCCCGCCCTGCTCGCCCCTCGGATCGTCGGAGCCGCCCGCTGGGCCGCCACGACGGCCCGGCTCGTCCCAGCCGCGCTCGGCGTCACTCTGCTTGCGGCCGCGCCCCGCCTCGCCGCGGCGCAGGGCTACGGCGATTGCGCCGGCGTCGCCGGCAACCTCGTTCAGAACTGCGGCTTCGAGACCGGCGACTTCACCGGCTGGACGTTCACGCCCGCCGCGGTGGGCAGCGCGGCCGGCGTGCGCATCCGTGCTTCGCACAGCCGGTTCTACGCGGCGTACTTCGCCGGCGCGTCGGCCGCGTCGTACGACGCGATCAGCCAGACGCTTTCCACGGTGCCGGGGCAGTCGTACACACTCGCGTTTTATGGGGCCAACCCGTTCAACGGGAACGCGAACAACGGCCTCCGACTCCTCTTCGGCGGCGCGACCGTGTTCGACCGAGTGCTGCCGCCCAGCAGCTACGAGCTGTACACGGCCACCGGGGTCGCCACCGGGGCGAGCACCGTGTTCACGGTGGAGGGCTACAACGGCCTGACCTTCGAAGCGATCGATGATGTCGTCGTCGTAGCGGGCGCCCTCCCCGGCACGGTGCCCGAGCCGTCGACCTGGGTGCTTCTGGGCGGCGGGCTTGTAGGCCTCGCCGGCCTAGCCGCGCACCGGCGGCGGACGACGCCTGTCTGAGCGCGCCGGGGCCGCCGCACGGGCGGCGCACACGGACGGGGTTCGGGGACGAGGTTCGCGCGGCGCCTCGTTCGCAATCGCACACACCCGACGCGCGTCCGTCCGTCTGCGGCGTCCCGCGCCCGGCGGCTCGAACGGCCGCAGCGGGCGCGGGATCGTTCCGATCCAGGCGGTCGGCTCGTGCAGGCCGGACCGTGACAGCGTGTCCGGAGACGAGTCGAGTATCGTAGGTGTACGGTAGGCACACGCGCTCCGCGCGGGCCCACAAAGCGGAAGGGCCGCAGCACCGTAAGTGCTTGCGGCCCTTCGCATTGCCCCTCCTGGGCTCGAACCAGGACTCTTCTGATCCAGAGTCAGTTGAGGCGTGCACCGCGGAGTCCAGACGCGCTCGGTAAGTGTAAGCGAGACCGCAACTTGCGCAACGCGACGTCGCCGACGTGCACCCGCCACGCTGGATGCACGTCCGCGCACGATGTGTCGCCCTCGATGCACGCCGATGCGCGTTCCGGTCGTAGCACGCTCGTAGCACGGATGGCGCTCCCGGCGCGCGGATCCGCCCACCTCGAAATCACACGCTCGGAACGTGTTGCGCACCGCCGACGCGTTGTAAGCGTTCGATTTGGACGGGTTGACGCGGGCAGCGCCGTCCCGTAGTCGGTGGCGCCCCGTCGGGCGGCGAGTTAGGCCGGGAGGCCGAGCGCGCCGGCCGCCTGCTGGGCCGCGTGCGCGCGCCGCTGCCAGGTGCGGGGCAGCCACTCGCCGAGGCGCCGCACCGAGTGGTCGGGGAGCTGGGTCAGCAGCGCCGTGAGGTACGCCTCGACGTCGACGCCGGCCTGCCGCGCGTTCTCCACGAGCGTGAACAGATTGGCGAGGCGCGGCCCCGCGTCGGGGTGCCCGACGAAGAGCCAGTTCTTCGCGCCCAGCTTCATGGGGCGAATCGCGTTCTCGACCGCGTTGTTGTCGAGCCGCGCCCCGGGCGTGGTCACGCAGCGCAGGAGCGGCGCCCGCTGCGCGAGCAGGGAGCCGACGGCCTGCCCGAGCGCACTCTTCGGCGGCAGCCGGAGCCCGTCGGCGGTGGCGCGCACCA
>DASWUT010000211.1:0-3329 GCA_036401455.1 Gemmatirosa sp.
GCGGTGACGCTCGAGACGGCACCCGCCGGAGCGACCGTCGGCCGCGGCCCGGCAGTCGCCGTCACCTCGCCGACGAGCGCCGGCGCGCGGAGCGTGGTCGCACCGACCGTCACCGGCGCACCTCCGGCCGGCAGCGGCGCGCTCCGGCGCCGCCGCACGACGAACGCCCGGTCCACCGTCGTCCAGTCGCTCGTCGGTGCCGCCGGCGCGTCGTCGCCGATGTCCCGCGTCGGCGCTCCCGTCGCCGTGCGCATCAACAGCTCCAAGGCCGTGGGCCGCCGCGAGCCGCGCGTCGCGTCGCGCACCGCCGCCTGCGTCAGGAACGAGAAGTCGGCGGGCCCCGTCGCGGCGAACAGCTTCACCGTCTCGACCCCGTCCGCCGTCCCCGGTCCCCCCTCGAACGGCAGCCCCGCCGGCCACGTCACCGGCCACCCACGGTTGGCCGGCCGCTGCCCGAGCAGGTCGAACGTCACCCCCGGCGCGAGCGTGTCCGCCGCGCCGGTCGGCGGGTAGACGAGCGCGACGCGCCCCGTGAGGCCGAAGTCGACGAGGTTGAGGTACACGGGCGCGTCGTGCCGGCTCGTCACGCGGAACCCGATCCGGTCGCCCTCCTCGTACGCGACCAGTCCGCCATCGGGCGCGGCGACCGCCCACGTGCCGTCCGCGTTCTGCCGCAGCAGGTCGAGCGAGAAGCGGCCCGCGAGCCCGCTCGCGGGGTCGGGGTTGGTGAGCGCGAGCGCCTGCCGGTAGCGCGCGATCGTCTCGACGTTCTGCCGCACGTCGTCGGTCACCGCGGCCGGCTTGACGGGCGCGAGCAGCTGCCCGTCGTCGCCGACGATCGCCCACGTCGGCCCGGCGACCGCGCCGAGCTGCGGCACGGGGTCGCCGGGCGCGGCCGCAGCGCGCGCGCCGATCAGATAGACGCGCACGGCCGCCGGCTGGTCGTCGTCGACGAGCGCGACGAGCGGCGAGGCGCCGAGCGCGGCGCGCAGCGTGCCCGCCTGACCGTCCGGGTCGGCCGCGCCCGCCGCGACGACCAGTTGCCCGCGCAGCCGGCGGTCCGGGTCCGGCGCCGTCGTCGGGAAGGCGCGCGCGTCGGCCGCGACCGCCCCCGCGCCCGAGAGCAGCCGCGCCTCGCTCGTCACCGCGGACACGGTCACGATCTCCGCGGTCGCGAGCGGCGTCGCCGTCGTCGGATCCTTCGTGCCCTGCGCGTGAACGTCGTACCGTGCGCCGGGCGCCGCGCCTAACGCGGCCCCGATTCCGAGCGTGACGTGGTCCCCGTCCGCGGCGAGCACGCGGACGAACCGCGCCGGCGCGACGTCGCGCACGCCGAGCACCTCGCGGTCGGTGCGCCCCTCGAGCTGCGGATGCTGCTCGCCGTTGGCGGCCGTCACCTGCGCGGCCGCGCGCTCGAACACGTCGCGGTACGTGGTGTTCGGCACCGGCGCGGCGAGCGCCTGGGCGAGGAAGTAGGTGAGCGCTCCGTGCGTCACCGTGCCGCCGTCGCCGGGCGCACGGTACTCGTACGAACGCTCGTCGTCGCGACATCCGGCGATCAGCACGTACCGATCCGCGAGCGGCGCCCACCCGCTCGGCAGCGGTCCACCGTCGCCGCGCCCGCGTGCGACAGCGGGTGCTGGCGGCAGCTCGGACGCCGGGCGGGTGTCGGGCGCGATACCGCGCGAGCGCACGCCGAACGTCGGCCCTACCGCGTCGCGCGTGATCGTCCCCGAATGGCACGCGTCGACGATCACCGTCGTGAACCGCGTCCGGTCCGCGAGCGCGGCCAGCCGCGCGTTGATCTCGTCGTCGGTGATATCGCGGTTGGGGTGGTTCTCGCCTCCCTGCGCGGTCCAGTCCCGCCCCGAGTCCACGGGGAGCAGCGTGCTGTCCATGCCGCTCGCCTTGAGCCCCGAACGGTCGGTCATCTGCGAGCCGTGGCCGGCGTAGTAGACGACCACGACGTCGTCGGTCCCCGTCGCCGCGACGAGCGCGTCGAGCGCCGCGAGAATCCCGTCGCGCGTCGCGCCGGCGTCGGTGAGCAGGGTGACCGACGCGGACGGAAACCCGAACGTGTCGACGAGCAGCCGCTGCATGAGTCGCGCATCGTTGACGCACCCTTCGAGGCCCGAGACGAACTGGTAGGCGTCGATGCCGACGAGCAGGGCGCGCTTGGTGGCGGCCGCGGGTAGGGCGGGGGAGGACGACATGAGTGCCTAACGCTGCGGTGGGTCGGGCGGCAGGGGCGCCCCGGGCTCGCGCGAGCCGCCGCGCCGGGGCGGCGCCATCGGGTCGCGCGAGGCGGCGTTGGTCGCGTCCTCGGTCGCGCCGTCGGTCGCGTCGTTGGTCGCGCCGTCGGTCGTGGTGTCGGCGTCGCGCGGCGCGGCGGGCGGCGTGATGGGATCGTCGGACATCGGGGGTCCTGGGAAAGGGGTCACCGCGCTACGGCTCCGCCGCGCAGGGCGGCGAGGCGGGCGCGGTACGGCGCCGCGCCGCCGTTCTCGGCGGCTGCCGCCTCTGCTCGGAGCGCGAGACTCGCGGGCAGGTACATCACGAACGCCTGCGACGCGGGCGAATCGAGCACGCCGAGCACGGCCAGCGCGCGCTCCGGCTGCCTGCGCGCGAGCAACAGGCGCGCGAGCGCGAGTCGCTCCGCTCCGCGCGGCTCGGCGATGCCCCACCCGATCTCCGCGCCAGACTGCTGCGGCAAGGCGAGCAGCGTATCCAACCGCGCGATCGCGCGCACGCTGTCGCCCGCGGCGAGCGCCGCCCACGCCGCCGCGCTTCGTGCGAGCAACGGCGGAACGCCGGAGCGCACCGCGGCCATCGTCGCCGCGACCGTCGGCCGGCCGCGCGCCGCCTCCCAGGCGCCTAACGTCCAGCGCCGTTCGGCTGGCGCGCGCACGTCGTCGGCCCCGTACCGCGCCGCGTCGCCCGCCGCCATGTCGGCCGCGCGCGACGCGAGCGCCGGCGCCACCGCCGACGCGAGCAGGAACCACGACGCACCACCGTCACCGCGCGCGACCGACGCGTCGATCGCGGCCGCCGCCTCCGCGACCCGCCCGCGCGCGAGCAGCAGTCCGGCCAGCCCGAACGTCGCGGTCAGCCGGTCGGGGCCCGCGTCCGCCGCCGCGTCGCTCGCGATCACCGCTCCGTACGCGGCCTCCGCGCACCGTGGCTGCGCGAGTCCCGCGGCGAGCGACTGGCCGGCTGACAGCACGGCCAGCGCCCGCGCGCGCACCGCGCCCGCCCAGTCCACCCGCCCCGGTCCGCCACGCACGCACGCGTCCATCACCCGGATCTGGTCGACGAGCGACGACTCCGGC
>DASWUT010000212.1:0-2425 GCA_036401455.1 Gemmatirosa sp.
ACTGGCACGCGCTCGACATCTTCGGCAGCGTGCCGCTCGTGACCGAGTCCACGCCGATCGGCGGGGCGCCCCCGACGCAGACGTCGCGCGCGGACCTGTACAATTTCGTCGTCAGCGAACTGACGGCGATCCGCGACCAGCCCCCGGCCCAGAGCCCCGCGACGTATGGCCGCGCCACGCCGGCGGCCGCGGACATGCTGCTCGCCAAGCTGTACATGAACGCGCAGGTCTACACCGGCACCGCGCAGTATGCGAACGCGCTCGCGGCCGTGCAGCGCGTCATCAACTCGGGCGCGTACTCGCTCGATCCCAATTACCGCAACATGTTCCTGGCCGACAATAACACGTCGCCGGAGCTGATCTTCGTCGTACCGCAGGACGGGGTGCACACACAGAACTACGGCGGCACCACCTTCCTCGTGCACGCCCAGATCGGCGGCACGCTGAACGACAGCGCGACCTCGAGCTTCGGCATCAACGGCGGATGGTACGGGCTGCGCGCGAAGCCGGAGTTCGTGGCGCTCTTCACGAACGACACGACGAACACCAGCCCCGGCACCGATGTTCGCGGGGCGATGCTGTACGCCAACGGGCAGTCGTTGTCGATCAACAGTCTGACCGACTTCGGCCAGGGTTACCTCGTGCGCAAGTACCGCAACCTCACGTCCGCCGGCGTAGGGGGCGCGGATCAGAACTTCGCCGACACCGACTACCCGATGTTCCGGCTCGGCGACGCGTACCTGATGTACGCCGAAGCCGTGCTGCGCGGCGGCGGCGGCGACCAGACGACCGCGCTCGGCTACGTCAACGCGCTACGCCAGCGCGCCGGCGCGTCGCCGATCACGGCAAGCCAGCTGACGCTCGACTTCGTCCTCGACGAGCGTGGCCGCGAACTGTTCTGGGAAGGACACCGTCGCACGGACCTCGTGCGCTACGGGCGTTTCACGGGCGCGAGCAAGGTCTGGGCGTTCAAGGGCGGTGTGCCGTCGGGCGCCGCGACACCGACAACGCGCAACGTGTACCCCCTGCCGGCGAACGAACTCTCGGCCAACCCGAGCCTCAAGCAGAACCCCGGTTACTGAGTTGGCCACCAAAGGAGGGTCGCGCTCGCGTTCGAGCGGGTGAATGGTGTCAGCGTGTCACCCGCGCGAAGGCGAGGTTCCAACCGTTCCGACACGGCGGCTCCGGCTGAGCAAGCGGAGCCGCCGTGTCGTATCGGATTCACGCTTGTGTCATCTTCCGTCATCGCTGCCGACGATGCGTCCGACCGCCCACCGGATCGTGCGCCTCACCGGCGCGCTCGCCACCCTCGTCGCTTGCGGTAACGGCGGCTCCGACGCCACCACCGCGCCGCCCGCCGTCGTGCCGCCGGCTGCGCGCCCCACCCTCGCCCCCGCCTACCGCGCGAGCGGCCACGCCGCCGCGGGCGACGTGTTGGTCCACCTCTTCGAGTGGAAGTGGACCGACGTCGCCTCCGAGTGCGAGGCGGTGCTCGGCCCGGCCGGTTACCGCGCAGTGCAGGTCTCCCCGCCGCAGGAAGCCGCGGTGATCGCCGGCTTCCCGTGGTGGCAGCGCTACCAGCCCGTCAGCTACCGCATCGACCGCAGCCGCTCGGGCACGGGCGCCGAGTTCGCGAACATGGTCACGCGCTGCAGGACCGCGGGCGTCGACATCTACGTCGATGCGGTGCTCAACCACATGACCGCGGGCGCGGGTACCGGGAGCGACGGCACCGGCTACACCAAGTACAGCTACCCGGGCACGTGGCAGCAGAGTGACTTCCACACGCCGCGCGCCGTGAGCAACTATCAGGACGCGGCCAACGTGCAGGACTGCGAGCTCACCGGCCTCGCCGACCTCAACACCGGGTCGCCGAGCGTGAGGCAGACGCTCGCCAGCTACCTGGTCGGGCTCGGGCGGCTCGGCGTCGCGGGGTTCCGGCTCGCCGCGGCTAAGCACATCCAGCCTGTCGAGCTCGACAGCGTGTTGAGCCTCGTCGGTCGCACGCTCGCCGCAGAGGGACGTCCCGTGCCGTATTACTTCGCCGAGGTGATCGACTATGGCGGCGAGGCCGTGCACGCGACCGACTATCTGGGTTTGAACTACGTGGCCGGTGGCGCGGCGGACATCACCGAATTCAAGGTGCGCGGCGTCAGCGACAAGTTCCTCAACAACGGCGGGCAACACGTCGCCGACCTCCGGACGTTCTCCGTCGCCAACTGGGGAATCCTGCCGAGCGACAAGGCGGTGGTGTTCCTCGAGAACCACGACACCCAGCGCGATGCGACCAACCCCGGCCTCGGCTACCGCAATGGCCAGACGTACCGGCTCGGGATGGTGTACCTGTTAGGCCAGCCATACGGGTACCCGTCGGTGATGTCGAGCTACGCGTACGATCGCAGCTCGCAGGCCGGGCGCGACGCCG
>DASWUT010000213.1:0-3790 GCA_036401455.1 Gemmatirosa sp.
GGGCGAGGAGCAGATGCAGCGCGACCAGACACAGCGCGCCGAGGTGATCGATGCCGGTAAGCGGGCCGCGCGCGGCGCCGAACAGGTGTTCGCCAAGCACCGGCGTCAGACTGAGCAGCAGCAATGCCGCGATGCCTAACAGCAGGGCGCGCCGGTGCCGGTGCTCGCGCGTCCGGGCGGTCGGCCGCAGGAATCCCAGCGCGTCCTGATCTTGGGATGACCGGCCCATGCGCGAGCCGTTTGGGCCGCGGCGTCGCATCCGGTCACACATGCGAACAACCGGTCACGGCTGCCCAGGCGCGCGGGCTGGGTCGTCGGGCGTTGCATGCGCCTCATCGCGCCCGTCTTCTCGCAGCCGCCGTTGTATGAGGCGCGCGAGTTCCGCGAGCTGCGCGGGGTCACGCTCGGCGAGCACGTCGACGAGCGAGGCCGCGACCGCGTCGGGGGCGAACGTCAGGATGCCCTCGACCACGCGCCGCGAGGCGTGGGCCATGAACTCACCCTCCGTGAGGCGCGCGGAGTAGTGCAGCAGGTCGTCGACCTTGCGCCGCTCGAGCACGCGCTTGACGACCAGCTTGTTGAGCACGGTGATAACCGTCAGGAGTGCAACCCGGTGCTCCGCAATCACGCGCTCGTACACGGTCCGCGCCGGGACGGGCGCGCCCAGTGCCCAGACCACGCGCAGCACGCGCGCTTCGAGATCGCCGAGCACTTTGGCGAGTCCGTCGGCCGACAGGCGGACCGTGTCCTGGAGCTGCGGCGCGAGCGCGGCACGCCGACGTGGCAACGGCGGACGCTTGCTCAAGGGCGGGTGTGGTATCGAAGTTGGGAACGCACGCCCGGAACGTAGACGTGTATTTACGCGGCGTAAAGAGCGCGTCGATGCGGCGCTCAGGCGCTCCCGCGCGCTCACGCCTTCCCTGAATCACCGATGGACGTCTCACACCCAGCAGGACGCGCGCACGTGCCCACACTCCGCACCCTGATTGCGCGCTGGCGCGACGATCCGGGCGCGACGTACCGCGCGTGGTTTCTCTGGGAGGAGCGGGTCAAGAACTTCCGCTCTATCCGCCGCGGACTGCAGGCCGTCGTGCGCGAGATCGAGGCCGGCACGTTCGGGAACGCGTACCGCGGCTCGTCGCTCGAAACGGTCGTGCACTCGATCGCCGAACAGCGGCAGCTCTTCAAGGGCGCCGACCACGCGTGGCTCTGGAAGCCCAAGCTGCGCATCCCGGACATTTACGAGTCGCCCGACAACCAGCGCGCATTCGGCCGCTTCCTGGACGCATGCGTCTGCTGTACGACGGAGGAACAGGTCCTCGCGGCCGTGCAGCGCCTCGACGCCGTCGGCATCAAGGGGCTCGGTCCGACCGCCGCGAACCTTCTCTATCTCCTGCACCCGACGCTCGTCCCGCCATTCAACACCGCGATGGTGAACGGCTACAACGCGCTCACCGGGGCGAAGGTGAAACTCGGCAGCTGGGACCACTATCTCGCGATGCGCGCCGGCATCCTCGCGATCAACGCGCAGCACCGGGATGTGCTCTCGAACGACCTCGGCGCCGTTGCCGGCCTGCTGTTCGACGTGGGGAGCGGACGCTACCCCGCCCCGCCGCTCGCGGGCGAGGACGATGCGGCGACGCGTGCCACGTGGGAGGCCGACCTTGCCCGTGTACGCGAGGCCGCGGCGGCCAAGGACGCCAAGGCGCTCGCGGCCGCGCGTGAGAGCGACCGGACGCACATGGAGGTGCAGGGCTGGCTGCGCGACCTCGGGCGCGCGCTCGGCTACGACGTCTGGATCGCGTCGAATGACCGCAACCGGCCGTACGCCGGCGCGGGCGCGATGGGGCGGCTCGGGGATGGCTGTCTCACGCGCTTACCGCCGGCCCTCGACACGGCCCCGGGTGCCGACGCCGTGCGGCTGATCGACGTGCTGTGGCTCGAGCGGGAGAGCGGCCGCGTGGCCGGGGCCTTCGAGGTCGAGCACACGACGTCGACCTACTCGGGGATGGTGCGGCTGCTCGACCTCGCGCTCGGCGTGCCCGAGCAGGCGACCAACGGCCTCTTCCTCGTCGCGCCCGACGCGCGCGAGGCGGACGTGCGCGACCAGATTCGGCGCCCCGCGTTCAGCCGCGTCGCCGACCTGCGCGTGCGGTACCTGCCCTACAGTGAGTTGGAACGTCACCGCGAGACGATGGCGCGCTTCGGGCACGGCATGAAGTCTGTCGAGGCGATCGCGCGGGATTTGACGTGATCGCGCTCTGGCGTGTTCCGGCTCCGGCACCAGGTGTCTAGAAAACCCTCGATTCTCGGGCAACTCAGCTGTCGGCCGGCCGCGCCCGGCGCGTTTTCATCAGCGTGCCCGGGCGCTGGCTCTTATAGAATCCGGGGCGGCCGGCAGCTGGCAACTTTCATAAGCGGCGGACGCCCGGGCCGGTCAGAGAACTCCGGCGCCGGCCGTTGCTCCGATCCCGCCCTGATCTCTCACGTCTCGCTCCGGAACGTCTGGCAGCTCTACAACCTGCGCGAGAGCCCGTTCTTCCAGGACACGCTCCGCACGAGTCCCGGCGCGCACTACCCGTTGTCGCTCTTCGTGGGGCGCGACGCCGAGTCGGAGCGTCTGCTCGGCGGGATCGGCAGCGCCCCAAGCTCCCGGCAGGTGGTGCAGGGCGCTCCGGGGGTGGGCAAGACCACGCTCGTGCAGCACGTGAAGGAGCAGGCCGCGCGCGCCGGCGTCCTCTCCGCGCCCGAGCCGGTGAGCGTCGGTCACGCGGACTCGGCCGAGACGGTCTACGTGCGCGTGCTCAGCGCGGTGTACGAGGCCGTCCTCGCCAACGGCGACTTCACGACCAAGGCGCTCGAGCCGCTGGAGACCGCCCGCCAGCTCGTGCGCGCGTTCCGGGTGCGGAGCATCGGCGCGAACGTGAGCCTGCCGGGGTTGGGCGGCGTCGGCGGCTCGACGGGCAAGCAGTATGTGACGCCGTCGACCGCGCAGCCGAGCGTCGTCGTGCCCGGGCTGCTGCGGCAGCTCGCCGACGTCGCGCGCGAGCACTTGGGCGCGGTCGGCCTCCTCGTGCACCTGAACAACCTCGAGAACCTGACCGAGGCGGACGCCGAGCACGCGGGCGCGATCGTGCGCGACCTCCGGGACACGTGCCTGCTCGCCGAGGGCTACCACTGGCTCTTGGTCGGCACCACGGACGCGATGCGCACCGTCGTGGCCGCGCAGCCGCAAGTGCGGAGCGTGTTCGCCGTGCCGCAGCCGCTCGCGCCGCTCGCCGTCGACGAACTGCACGCGCTACTCGCCCGCCGGTACGAGTACCTCCGGCTCGATGCGACGCGGCCGGTGCGCGCGCCCGTGGAGGCGGCCGCGGTGGCCGACCTCTACGCCCTGTTCCGCGGCAACCTGCGCGGCACGTTCCGCGCGCTCGACGAGGCCGCGCACGAGCTGGTGGGCTACGGCCCGCGGAACGCCGACGCGCCGATGACGGCGGCCGACGTGCGTGCAGTACTGCGGCAGCGGTACGCCGAGGAGCTCGCCGCGAGCCTGCCCGAGGCGCTGGCGGACTACCTGCGGCGACTCGCTGACCGCGGGCCGGGAGCGACGTTCACGCAGCGGGAACTGGTTGACGCGTGGCGGGTGACCCAGTCCGCCGTATCGCAGACGTTAGGCGCCCTACAGCGGCACGGGTACGTGGCGGAAGTGGAGCGCCGCGAGGCCGCCGGGCGCGGACGACCGCAGACCGGCTACGCGCTGACCGGCGCGGCGCGCCTGAGCTTCGACGAGCCG
>DASWUT010000214.1:0-17034 GCA_036401455.1 Gemmatirosa sp.
GTCGGCCGGACTCTGCGGCACGACGGCGACGATGAGGAGGCCGAGCGTGTCGCGACTGCTGCCCGACGTTCCGACCGTGAGGCCGAGTGGCAGGCGCTGCTCCGACGCGGCGGCCGGGGCGATTGGCGTCGGCGCGCCGGCCGCGGCCACGCCGACGACGCCCTGCTGCGCCGCGAGCCTGCCGTTAGGCGCGGCGAGCGCTGCGGCCGTTGCGAGCGTGGCCCCGAGCAGCGCGGGACGGATGTGCGCGGTCACCGCGGACCTCCGCCGACCGGAGGCGGCGCCTGGTCGGGGCGGCCAGCGCTCCCGCCGACCGCGGCGGTGTAGTCGTCGTACACGTCGCCGGCGGCGTGGTCCGCGACGCCGTCGACGACACGACGGGCCGTGACCAGGTGCGAGGCGAACCACGCCCCGCGCGCACCCTCGCCGAGTACGTCGTAGCGAACGGCGCCCGCGCTCGCCGTCGCGTGGATGATCCGGTTGCGCCCGACGTAGATCGCGACGTGGTCCGGCGTGCCCCCGTCGTTGGCGAAGAAGACGAGATCGCCCGGGCGCAGATCGCCGGTGCGCGTCGAGACCGTCATCCCGGACTGTGCGAGCTGGCCGACCGTGCGCGGTAGCGTGATTCCCTCACGCCCGAACACGTACTGCACGAACCCCGGTGCGTCGAAACCGGCGGGTGAGTTGCCGCCCGCACGGTAGGGCGTGTCGAGGTAGCCGTCCGCGAGGTCGAGGACGCGAGGCACGATGCGCGACGGGACCGCGGCCATCGACGCGGGCGGCGCGGTCGGCACGCCAGGGAGCGCACTGCCAGTCGGGCCCTCGGCCGTGCTCGTCGCGGCGCCCGTCGCGACACCGGCCGCGGGGCTGACCGGGGAGGCCCGGTGCGCCGTGTGTCCACCGCCAAAGCTCACCGTGAGACCAACGCGGAACTGCGCGTTGTGCCGATTGAAGTCGAGCACCGTCGAGTCGCCGCGCAGCGCGCGGCGGAACCGCGCCTCGCCGGTCACGCCGAGCCATCCGAGCAGCTCGTGGCGCACGCCGACGCCGTAATCGACGGTGGCGAACCCGGTGTCGGCGGCCGCGGCGGGGCGCGCCGCGTAGTAGCCGATTCCGCCAAACACGTACGGCGAGAAGCCGAGCAGGAGGGCACGCCCGACGCCGAACGTGCGGAAGGGCTCGAAGAGCAGGTCGGCGTCGGCGGTCCAGGCCGCGACGCGGAGCGACGATCCGCCGTCGGAGCCATAGCCGCCGGGCCCGTAGCCGCCGTACCCGCCTGGACACCGACCGCGGTGACAGCCGTAGCCGTTGTCGTCGTACGTCTGCGGCGTCGAGATCGCGTCGTGCGCGGTGTTGAGCGATCCGCTCACGCGCAGGCCGAACGGTCCGCTGTAGCCGCCGAGGGCGAGGCCCCCGAACACGGGTGCGGACGACTGCTCGGTGCGAGCGGCGAAGCCCTCGAGCAGGACGGAAGACTGGGCGTGGGCGGGGCGTGCGGACAGCACGAGGGCGCCGCACGCACCGGCGGCCAGAACGCGGCGGGGAGCCATGCGAAGAGGAGCTGCAGGGGCCGTGGCGATCGCCCGCGCAGTCGCGCGGGACGCCATCTGCAGGCAGACACGCAACGTGATGGCTACCCCTAACCCGCAACGTCGCGATCGGGAGGATCACCGACGGTGTCAGGCGTTCCGCGGTGCTCCGTTCTGCGCGCCAGGCGCCACTACCGGCTCGACCGCGTCGAGTCGTGACACGTCGATCGAGAGCGTGCCGTCGGCACGCGTCGGGTTGAACAGGTTGCCGAACTTCGCGCCGGCGACGATCTCGTCGGGTGTGTACGAGGTGCGCGCATACACGACCTGCGTGTTGGTCTCGTCGATGCCCGAGAGCAGCACGAGGAACTCCGCCTCGGCCGCGTTCATCGCGGCGCGGTCGAGCCCGGCGAGTGGGCTGTCGGCGTCGATTGGGTGCACGATCGTCCATGCGAGCGGGAAGAACACGACGCCTTGCCGTTCGAGGGCGAGTTCGTCGAACCGCCGCACGCGCTGGCCGTGAACGTCGACGAAGTGTGCGAACAGGACGCGCGCTTCGAGTTGGACGAGCTCAGTCCGGCGCTCGTTGACGAGGCGGAACATGAACGCCGTGCCATCGCCGAATGGCGCGATGAGCGCCTGGCGACTGAACCGGATGCGGGCCGTCGGTCGCGAGAAGCGCGCGAAAACGAGCCCGGTCACGAGGGCGACCGAGAGCAGGCTGACGAGCGCCTCGATCGTGACGAGGAGGTTGGCCGCGATCCCCGCCGGGGCGATCGCGCCGTAGCCGATCGTCGCGAATGTCTCGACGCTGAAGAAGAACGCGCGCACGAACGCGTTGCCGTCCAGCGTGTGCCCGGCATCAACGAGGGCGGCCGGTCCGCAGAGCCAGAATGCGAGCCCGAACAGGACGTTGATCGCCACGTACCCGACGCTCAGGTAGGCGAGGAACCGCGGCCACGGCATGAGGAGCGCGGAGTGGTACGGCGCGAGGCGCTCGATCGGCCCGAGCCCCTCGCGTGCGACGTTGAACGATCCATCGACGTTGAGCAGCCGTTGCCGGCTCTCACGCGCGACGATGGCGCCGAAGCCGAGGTCGTCGTCGATCGTCGGCCGCGGGCCGCGGCCGCGACGGGCAGTCGAACGCGGACCCGGATCGGCCGGCGGCGGCGCGTTCTGGCGCGTCGCGTCCTGGGGCGGGGTGGCGTCAGCCATGCGGGACAGTAACAGCGTCGACGCCGCGAAACTTCCCGGCGCGCCCGGCGGTAGGGTGAGCAACCGGAGGCTCCTACATGCTGCACGCGTTCTTTGCCACACTCTTCGCCACGCTCTCGCTCGTCGCGTTCGTCCTCACGTTGGCGGTCGTCGTCGCGGGCTACGTCGTCAGCCGGCGCTTCGTCCGCGAGCGGCTTCGCTTCGTCGACGCGGTCCAGCGCAGCACGGCGCCGTGGATCGCCGCCGCCGGCGCGCTCGCGGTCGGCATGATCGCCGCGCTCGTCCTGCCGTTCGTCGGCGCCGGCTCGGCCGTGTGCTTCGCGCTCGCCGTCGGACTCGGGGTGTCGGCCGGCGCGCGCGACATCCGACGCGGCAACCTGCCCGTCCGCTGGAGCTGATCGCGTACGGCCGTGAGGTGGGCGTGCAGAGGGCAACGGCCTGGACGGGATCCACGCGATTGGCGGGATCGAGCTATCGCGGGAATGGTCTTTCGCGGTAGTCCCACAGTTCTTGGGGTGTGCCGAGACGGGCTACCGTGCGCGAGCCCGATCCCGTGCGTCCCGCCGATCCCGTCTCAGGTTCCTCCCCTTCCCCGCCTCGCCGTCGCGTAACTCGCACCCTCGCGGAGCAACGATGGACCCTCGCCTCCCGCGGGGTGACGACGGCCGTTCGCCGTCATTCCCGCGAGGTCTTTCCGAGAGCGGCGGGGATCCACGGCGGCTCGACGCGATCGCTCACCGCGCTAGCTGTAGCGCCAGCGCAGGATCTCGCGGTGGTGCAGCTCGTGCCCCGCGATGATCCACGCCGCCGCGCGGACCGACATGGGTGCGCCGTTGGCGGTCACGCGACGGGTGAGCGCGGCGGCGTCGACGTTCCGGAAGAACGAAAGCGTCGCGCGCCGCACTGCCGTCCATTCGCCGAGCAGCGAGCCGAGCGACCGCGACTCGAACCCGGCCTGCTCCACGTACCCGTTCTCGTCGAACCCGGGGAGCTCCGCCGGTTCGCCCCGCGCCGCGGCGAGCGCGCGGTACGTGAAGATCCGCTCGGTGTCGACAGCGTGTCCGATGAGCTGGCGCACGCTCCACTTGCCCGGCGCGTAGCGGTGATCGGCGCGCGCTTCCCCGACCGCGTCCACGGCGGCCACCGTCTCGGCGAGCTGTGCGTCGAGCGTCGCGAGGACGTCCCCGCGCGGGACGAGGGCGATGTAGCGGCTGTAATAGGGCGCGAACTCGTCGCCGCTGGCGGGGGGCGGCGCGTCGAACGGGGACGTTCCGGTGCCGGACATGGAATGCGAGCGGGCCTCGGGGTGAACACTCGCCTAACGGCCGGCGTCGCCGGCGGGCGGGAGTGGGTGGGCGACGGGGGACGCGTCCACGACGACGCGGCCGCGGTGGACCGCGAGCACGACGCGCGCCTCGGCTGTCCCGCCATTCGCTCCTGTGGGATCGCGGCCGACGAGGACGAAATCGGCCGGCTCACCCGTGCGCAGCACACCGGGCGCGTCGGCAGGGGGCGCGAGGAACTGCCCCCCGGCGTCGACCACGCGTGCATCGGGTACGCCGCGCACCAGCTTGCCCGCCTCGGCGGCCGATCCGACGAAGGCGAGACGGTCACCGCGTACGACCACGGCGTCGGCCCACGGGCGGCGCGGGTCGCCCGTCCAGACGCGCGCGTTCACCACCGCCAGCGAGATCGGCTCGGGCGGCACGGGGCGCGCGACGGGAGGGCCGGCGACGGCGGTGAGCCCGGCGGTCAGCCGCGGCGCTCGACGGCGTCGCGCACGTCGAGCAGGATCTCGAAGTAGAGCTGCTCACGGCGGTAGGCGAAGTCGAGCGTCGTCATTTGCTGCGTGTCGCCGGCCGCCTTGGCGCGTTCGAACGCCTCGCGGTACATCTCGTCGAGGTTGGTGAGGATCTTGTCGCGGGAGCGAGACATGCGCGGAAGGTCGGATGGTGGAGCGCCGGGCGCGGGGCTCGGCGGCGCGGCGCCGAGCGCCTGCGGCGTGAGTCGGGGCGGTCGGTCGCCGGACGCAGGCGGCGACTCGTCCGGATCGACGAGCCGTCGGGCGGCGCCGAGGATCGCGCGGCGCGGGTCGAAGAGGGGCGGCATCGCGGGTCGCGGCGCTCGGCGCGGGGTAAGGGGCGGATGAGGCGCGAGGAGGTGTTCGCCCGCGACGGTCACCGGTGTGTCTACTGCGGCGGCGAGTTTCCCGTCGAGCAGCTCAGCGTGGACCATGTGCAGCCGCGGGTGAAGGGCGGCGACCGGTCGGGCGGCAACCTAGTGACGGCCTGCGGGGCCTGCAACACGCGGAAGGGACACCGGAGCGTGGCCGAATTCCTCACGGCCGACCCCGACGCGCGGCGCAACTTCCTGCGTTTGGCGCGCCACGTGTGGCCGCGGCACCTCCGCGCCCTCGAGGACGCGATCCGCGCGCGCCGGTAGCCGGGCGATCGCCTAACGCCGCGTCAGAGCCGGTGAAACACGGCGCTCTCGACCACGCGTCCGCCCTTGAGGTGCTCGACGACGATCCGCTCGAGGAGCGCCGGCGTCACGCCGGCGTACCACACGCCTTCCGGATACACGACCACGATCGGGCCGCCCGTGCACACGCCGAGGCAGGGCGTCTCGCCGCGCTTCACCCGGTCGGGGCCGAACAGCAGCCCTTCACGCTGGAGCAGGCGGGCGAGCAGGGCGTATAGTTCGCGACCTCGCCGGTCGGGCGCGCAGTATGCCCCCGTGCAGACGAGCACGTGGTGGCGGTAGCGATCCATCACGGGTGCCGGCGGCACCGGTGATGGCGACGCGACAGGCGCGCTCGCGAGTTTCCAGGTCGTCACGGCGGCGGCGGCGTCACGCGATGGAGGTCGTCACGCCCGGCTCACGCCTTCGGCGGTCCACCGCCCCGCGCGTCGCGCCCGGCGCGCGCGTCCTGCCGCTCGCGCACGAGGGCGAGCGTCGCGCGGAAGACGAGCGCGACGCCGACCATCGACACCGCGGGCCCGAACACCGGATGCGCGCGCAGCGCGGCCGCGGCGTACGCGCTGAGCAGGAACCCGACGCCCGCCGATCCGACCCCGCGCACCTGCGACACGGTCGCGCGGTGCGCCACGTGCGCCCACGCCGCATATGCGACGAGCAGCGCGCCGCCAACACCGACGCCGGTCTGGAGCACCTCGTCGCGCGTCGTCGGCAGCGCCGGCCACGGCGCGACCCACCAGCGCAGGATCGCGGCGGGCAGGTGGACGCCGAAGTGCGCAGTCTGGGCGAGGGTCTCTCCAGTCATCCTACGCAAGCTAGCGAGCGGTCGCCCCGGCGCCCGACCGCGCGCCACGTCGGTGCAAACTCTTTGTCACCGTATCGCCGCGGCGGTGGTGACGGCCGCGGCGCTCAGTGCCGGACGACGGCGACGAGAATCTCGATCACGATCAGCACCACGACCATCACCTCGAGCGCCTCCGCGCGCGCCGCCTGCGCCTCCGCGTTCAACATGCCGTACGTGTCGCGCAGAATCGTCAGCTTGCGGTCGATCCCTGCGCGCCACGCGCGGGCGCGGAAAATTTCGAGCGCGGCCGAGTAGACGCGGGCGAGATACACGTCATCCGTGACCTTGAGCGCGTTCTCGGCGCGCTCGACGAGTTCGGTCGAGTCCGCCACGCGCGCCTGCAGCTCGCGCAGGAGCGGCGCGTAGCCGCGCCGCAGGAGGTGCGCCACGCCGCGGCGCGCAGCCGCGATCCGGTCGTTGGTCGCCGGCAGCTCGGCGTCGAGCACCGCGTCGTAGTAGCGCAGCTCGAGCAACTGCGCGTTCGCGAACTCCAGGATGTACTGCACGTCGGCGTCGCTCGCGCGCGGCTCGATGACGAGCGCATTGTCCCACGTCAGAATCGCGAGGTCGTCGGCATAGTAGCTGAAGCGGTGCGGCAGCAACTCGCGGCGCGCATCCGCGGAGAGCGGGCGCGACTCGCCGAGGAGGAGCGGGGCCGCGGTTGCGGCGTCGATCCGCTGCGGCGATGCGGGGCGACCGTCTGCCTCGCGCAGCGCGTCGATGCGGAAGACGACGTAATCTTCGGTCTGCGCGGCGATGCTCGCGCGTTCTGCCGCGGGCGCGATGCGTTCGGTGAGCAGCCGGAGGTGGTGATCGAACACCGGCGTGAGGTTGGTCGCGACGTCGACAGCCGTTCCGAACCGGGCGAACTCATCCCACGTCGCATCGCGTGGTGCCTCGAACCGAAGACGGAGCGACACGACGCCGAAATCGAAGATCCGCGCCGACACCTCCGCGTCACACGCGCCGACGTCGGCCACCCGCACCTGCTCGTGGCCGAGGATCACGGTGAGCGGCGGGTTTGCGATCTGCAGCGCCTGCGCCTCACCGCGAACCGGCCGCACGCGCGCCGGCGCGCTCGCGGCGAGCAGGTCGAGCGCGCGGTCGAGGCGCAGCTCGTACGCGACGTCGTAGAGCCGGTACACGATCGCGGAGCCGTCGACGCGCAACGGCAGTGCAGCGGTGGGCACGGAGGAAGTCACCGAGGACACGTCGTCCCGAGCGGAGCGAGGGATCTCGCTCGTCGTCGTTGCCGTGGGCGCGAACGGCGATCCACACCGAGATCCCTCGCCGCGCTCGGAATGACGACGGGAACGGGATGACCGCCTAACGCCGACCTGTCACCGAAGTGCTGCGCGGCACGTCACCGGCCCCCCGTCGACGCAGCGCGCTTCGCGGCGCCCTTGACGTTGGCGCTCGTCACCTGCCGGATCACGGCGATCTCCTCGGGGCGGTACGGCGTCCCGTTCGTGCGGAAGATGTCGTGGAACCACACCGGTGGCTCGCTCGTGTACTCGCGCGTCCACGAGTCCCAGGGCATGATCGTCTGCGATCGCCCCTGCACGAAGCCCCAGTTGATCGCGCCGACGTGCTCCTCGGCGAGTACCGGCAGGTGCGTCTGAAACGTGCTACCGACCGGCCGCGCCATGTACTCGGTGAGGATGATCGGCCGGTCGTAGCGGCGCAGCGCGGCGATCAGCTGCCGCGTGCGCGGCAGCTCGTCGTAGCTGTGGAAGGTGATCACGTCCGAATGCTCGAGCTGCCAGCGCGTGATCGGCAGCATCGTCGTCGTATCGGCGTAGTCGCCCTTCCACGGCCCCGTCGTCAGCGGCTGCGTTACGCCGACCGACCGCGCCCACCCGAACGCCTTCTTCAACAGCGCGAGCGAGTAGTCGCCCTTGTTGCGCGGCTCGAAGATGAAGTACGCGGGGCGGTTGATGTTGTCCGGCTCGTTCATCACGTCCCACGCGAGAATCCGGCGGTCGCGCGCGAAGCGGCCGACGACGGCGGTCACGTACGGGCGCAGCGACTCGTGCCGGCTCGTGTCGCTCAGGATCGCCAGCCCCGGGCTCTGCACCCACGTCGAGTTGTGCACCCACGGGTATGGCTGCCGCTGCCGCCCAACGTGCGGGAACGGATCCCAGCACGCGTCGAACAGCACGAGCATCGGCCGGATGTGGTGCCGGTCCGCGATCGTGAGGAACTGGTCGACGCGCGACAGAAATCCCTGCGGGTCCTGCTTGTAGGCGAGATCATGCAGGAACACGCGCATGGTGTTCATGCCGAGCGACTCGGCGTAGCCGAGCTCCTTGTCGATCGTCGCCGGGTCCCACGTCGCGGCCTGCCACATCTCGAGCTCGTTGCTCGCCGTGCTCGGCAGGAAGTTGCTCCCGACGACGAGGCCGACCGAGTCGTACCACGCGCGGGCGCGGGCGGTCGTCCACTGGCCGGCGGCGGCGGCGCGGTCCGCGACCTGGAGCGTCGTCGCGCTCGGGCGCGTGTCGCGCGGAGGGCGTGGGGTAGCGACGCCCTGCGCGCTCGCGCGCGCGGTCGGTACGGCGGTAAACAGAACGGCGGCCGCGCCGCGAACGGCGCGGCGCACGAACGGAGACAGGCGCATCGAGAGAGCGTTAGGCAGACGTGAGGGACGCGCCGCGGTCATGCCGCCGGCGCGATCGCGGCGCCGTCGGACGCCGCACAGACGTAGACCGCGGGGCGCAGGCGCACTTCCGCCTCGTACGCGGCGGCGACGGTCGCCGCGAAGTCGTCGGCCTGCGCGCGCTCGACGAGCGCGACGCCGCAGCCGCCGAAACCGGCGCCGGTCATCCGTGCGCCGAGGCAGGCGTGGTGCGCGCGGGCGAGGCGAACGATTGCGTCGAGCTCGGGGCGCGAGACCTCGAAGTCGTCGCGCAGGCTCGCGTGGCTCGCGTCCATGAGCGCGCCGAGCGCGGCGACGTCACCGCGCTCCAGCGCGTCGGCGGCAGCGAGCGTGCGCGCGTCCTCGGTGATCACGTGGCGTGCGCGCTTGCGCGTCACGGGATCGAGGCCGTCGCCGCGGGCGGCGAGGTCGTCGGACGTCACGTCGCGGAGCGCCTTCACGCCGAAGTACGCGGCCGCGCGCTCGCACGCCTGGCGCCGCTCGTTGTACGCCGAATCGACGAGGCCGCGGCGGGTCGCGGTGTCGAGTACGACGACGGCGACCGAATCCGGGATCGGCACGAGGCGCGAATCGAGCGAGCGGCAATCGATGAGCAGCGCGTGCCCCGCGCGCCCCTTCGCCGCGATGAACTGGTCCATGATCCCCGAGTTCACGCCGACCCACGCGTTCTCCGCACGCTGCGAGAGCAGCGCGGCCGCGGTCGGGTCCCATGGTAGTTCCGACGTCGTCGCGAACGCCCGCGCGACCGCGAGTTCGAGCGCCGCGCTCGACGAGAGCCCGGCGCCGACCGGGACGTCGCCCGCCACGACGCCGTCGAGTCCGCGCGTGAGGGTGTGGCCTGCCTCGCCGAACGCCCACGCGACGCCGCGCGCGTACTCGGCCCACCCCTCACCGTGCGGACCCGCGGGGTCGCGCGGCAGATCGCCGAGGTCGAACTCGGTGGTGTTGTCGAAGTCGAGCGCCTCGATCACGACGCGCTGGTCGACCCGCGGGCGGAACGCGAGCCAGGCCGCGCGATCGATCGCCATCGGGAGCACGAAGCCGTCGTTGTAGTCGGTGTGCTCGCCGATGAGGTTGACGCGTCCGGGGGCGCGCGCAACGAGGGGAGGCGCCTCGCCGTAGCGGGCAGCAAACGCATCGGCGACGGTGCCGCGCGTGACGCGGCGTTGGTCGGTGGTCACGGAACGTTAGGCGGATCGGGTCACGTCGCCAGCGCGCGCAGGCGCTCGGCCGCGCTCTCGGGCGTGAGGTCGCGCTGCGGCTCGCCGAGGAGTTCGTAGCCGACGAGGAACTTGCGCACCGTGGCCGAGCGAAGGAGCGGCGGATAGAAGTGGAGATGCACCGTGCACTCCGGGCGCGCAGCGCCGTCGGTGGGGGCCTGGTGCACGCCCATCGAGTACGGGAACGACACGTCGAACACGCGGTCGTACGCGGCTGTCAGACGCGACAGCACGTCGGCGAGCCCGTCGCGCGCGCGGTCGTCCAGCGCCGGAAGCGTAGCCGCCGGACGACGTGGCAGGACGAGCGTCTCGAACGGCCACACCGCCCAGAACGGCACGAGCGCGACCCAGTCGTCGTTGGCGACGACGATGCGCTCGCCGAGCTGCTCCTCCGCGGCCAGGTAGTCGGCGAGCAGCGGGCGTCCGTGCCGCGCGTGGTACTCGGCTTGGCGCACCAGCTCGCCCGCGACGTGCAGCGGCACGTGCTGCTGCGCCCACAGCTGGCCGTGCGGATGCGGGTTGCTCGCTCCCATCATCTCGCCGCGGTTCTCGAACAGCTGCACGTGCCCGATGTCCGGGCGCGCGCCCAACTCGGCCGTCTGCTCCGCCCACACGTCGACGACGCCGCGCACCGCGGGGGTGCCGAGCGTCGCGAGCGTGAGGTCGTGACGCGGCGAGAAGCAGAGCACGCGGCAGGTTCCCGTCTCCGCCTGCGCCATCAACAGGTGGCCCGCGTCGACGACGACCGGCTCGGTCGGCGTGCCCGCGTCCGCGGGCATCAGCGCGGCGTAGTCGTTGGTGAACACGTACGTGCCCGGGTAGTCCGGGTTGCGCTCGCCGTTCGCGCGCACGTTGCCCGGGCACAGGTAGCACGTCGGGTCGTACTGTGGGCGGCTCGCGGCGGCCGGCTTTTCGACCTGGCCCTGCCACGGCCGCTGCGTCCGGTGCGGCGAGACCAGCACCCACTCGCCAGTCAGCGGGTTGTGCCGCCGGTGCGGGCGTTCGGCGAGGGCCCGCAGCGAGGGCCCGGCAGTCGCGTCGGCCATCGGCGTGCCTAACGCGTGGTCCCGAACGTGAAGACCGTGCGCGACCGCAGCGTCGAGCCCGGGCGCAGGATCGTGCTCGGGAAGTTGGAGTGGTTGGGCGAGTCGGGGAAGTGCTGCGTCTCGAGCGCGAGCGCCGAGCGGTAGGCGTACGCGCGCCCGCCCTTTCCGTGGATCGTGCCATCGAGGAAGTTACCGCCGTAGAACTGCAGGCCCGGCTCCGTGGTCGCGACGTCGAGCGTGCGCCCCGTGGTCGGATCGACCACGCGCGCCGCATGCACGAGTCCCGTGCGCCCGCCCCGGTCGAGCACCCAGTTGTGGTCGTATCCCTTGCCGTAACGAAGCTGCGTGTTGGTCTGCCCCACGCGCGCGCCGATCGCCGTCGGCCTGCGGAAGTCGAACGGCGTGCCGGCGACCGACGCAATCTGGCCCGTTGGGATCAGCGTCGAGTCGACGGGCGTGTACGACGACGCGTTGATCTCGATGACCTCGTCGTTGATCGTGCCACTCCCCGCCCCGCCGAGGTTCCAGTAGGTGTGCTGCGACATGTTGACCGGCGTCGCGCGGTCCGTGGTCGCCTGGTAGTCGATGACGAGCTGGTCGCGCGGCGTGAGCGTGTAGGTCACGCGCGTCGTCAGATTACCGGGGAAGTTCTCTTCCTTGTCGGCGCTCACACGGCTGAACGTCACGCCGACGCTGTCGCCGTGCTGAAACGGCTGCCCGGTCCAGATCTGCTTGTCGAACCCGACGAGGCCGCCGTGCAGCGTGTTGGGGCCATCGTTGCGGGCCAGTTGATACGACTGCCCGTCGACGGTGAAGCGCCCGTTCGCGATGCGGTTGGCGTACCGGCCGACGATCGCGCCGAAGTACGGCGACTTGCCGAGCGGATATCCCGCCGCGCTGTCGAAGCCGAGCACGATGTCGTCGAAGTGGCCCGAGCGGTCCGGCGTGCGGATCGACGTGATGATCCCGCCGTAGGTCATCGCCTGCAGCGTGATGCCGTGCGCGTTGGTGAGCGTGAACCGCTCGACCGCGCGCCCGTCGGGCAGCGTGCCGAAGGGCGCCCGCGTGACGCCGGGCTGCTGGCGTGCCGGCGCGCTCGCGGCAGCAGCGCTCTGCGTATCCGAGCTCTGGGCATCGGCCCTGGCGACAGCACCCGTCGCGGCGAACGCGGCGGCGAGAAGGACGGCGGCGGAACGGGAGTGCGCAACGGGCATCGAGCGGTCGACGGAGATGGAGGAGGGCGGAGCGCATGCGGCCCGGCCACGTGGGGCGCGAGTACCGGCGCTGAAAAGGTAAAGCGCGGCCCGCGCAACGGCGCGCACACACGTCCCGCGCACCCCGCGCGCACACGTCGCGCGCCCGCGGCTCGAACGCGCCGCTAGCTTCCGCCCATGCCGTCCGATTCCGTGCTCGACCCCGCCATCGCCGCCAAGGGCTACGCCCACCCCGAAGCGCTCGTCTCGACCGACTGGGTCGCCGCGCACCTCGACGACCCCGCGCTTCGCTTGCTCGAGAGCGACGAGGACGTCCTGCTCTACGACCTGGGGCACGTCCCTGGCGCGCAGAAGCTCGACTGGCACGCCGACCTCAACGATGCGGTCGTGCGCGACTACGTGGACCGCGCGCAGTTCGAGGCGCTCGTCCGGCGGCTCGGCATCGACGACTCGCACACCCTCGTCTTCTACGGCGACAAGAACAACTGGTGGGCGACCTACGCGTTCTGGGTGTTCCGCCTGTTCGGCTTCGCGAACGCGTGCGTGATGGACGGCGGCCGTGCGAAATGGGAGGCCGAAGCGCGCCCGATGACCGAGGAGCGGCCGACGTTCGCACCGAGCGACTACACCGCGCCCGAGCGCGACGACGTCGCGGTGCGCGCGTTCCGGGACGACGTGATGGGGCACATGCGCGCGGGCCGTCCGATGATCGACGTGCGCTCCGCCCCCGAGTTCACCGGCGAGCGCACGCACATGCCCGACTATCCGCAGGAGGGCACGCTGCGCGGCGGGCACATCCCAGGCGCGCGCAACGTGCCCTGGGCACGCGCGGCGGACCCGGACGGCTCGTTCAAGCCTGCCGACGCGCTGCGCGCGATCTACGAGGGCGAGGCCGGGCTCGCGCCGGACGACGACGTGGTCACCTACTGCCGCATCGGCGAGCGCTCCAGCCATACCTGGTTCGTGCTCACCTATCTCCTCGGCTACGACCGGGTGCGCAACTACGACGGCTCGTGGACCGAGTGGGGGAACGCGGTGCGCGCGCCGATCGAGGTCGGGCCCGGCGCTGCTGCGGGGACACCGGGCGGCGCGCCGAGCGGAGGCGGACGCTGATGGCGATCGATCCGACGAGTGCGGCCACGCCGGGCGGCGACGTGCCCGCCGCCGCGGTGACGCCGGCCGCGACGAAACTGCCGGTGACGAAGCCGCCCGCGCACGTCGCAGTCACGTGGGCCGGGCATCACGCCTTCGACGCCGGCCGGCCCGGTGGACCGACGGTGCGCCTGGACGGCAGCGCGCGGACGGGGCCGAGCCCGGTCGACGCGCTGCTGTCCGCGCTCGCCGCGTGCACCGGGGTGGACGTGGTCGACATCCTCGCCAAGCGCCGAACGCCGCTCGAAGCGCTCTCGATCGACGTCGAGGGGGAGCGGGTCCAGGCAACGCCGGGGCGCCTCACGCACGTCACGCTCGTCTACCACCTGCGCGGTGCCGGCGTCGAGCGGGCGCACGCCGAACGCGCGGTCGAGCTCGCGGTGACGAAGTACTGCTCGGTGCGCGATTCACTCGACCCGGCGCTGCCGATCACGTGGCGCGTCGAACTCGACGCCGAGGACGGGCCGCGCTGAGCGACGTCGGGACGGACCTGCTCGGATTGCTCGCGCACCGCTATCCGTTTCTACTCGTCGACCGGATCGTTGCGCTCGAGCCGGGCGTACGGGTGGTCGGCGTCAAGCGCGTGACCGCGGACGAGTGGTTCATGCGCGGGCGGGCGGATGGCGTGGTGGCGATGCCGGCGCCGCTCGTCATCGAAGCGCTGGCGCAGACGTCGGGCGCCCTGCTGTTAGGCGTCGCCGGCGATCCGTCGTCGAGCGTCGCCTACTTCATGGGGTTCGACCGGGTGCGCTGCCGCGGCGGCGCCGTGCCGGGGGACGAGTTGCGGCTGACCGTCACGCTGCGGCGGTTCAAGCGTGGGATCTGTCGTACGCTCGGCCGCGCGACGGTAGATGGGCGCGAGGTCGTGCGCGCCGAGATGACCACCGTGATACGCCCGGCCGCGGCGTCGGCCGTCGCGGCCGCGGCACTCACCATCCCGCGCTGAGCCGGGTGCCGGCCGCCTGCGCGGCGATCGGACAATCCTGGGGAAACGTGAGCGACGATCCCGCGGCGCTCCCGGGGAGCACCTCGACGGCCGCGATCTCCTCGAGCGCCAGGTCGTCGAGGCGCGACCCGGTGAACGCCGTTTGTGCCGACGACTCGCGTTGGTCGCCGAGAATGCGCACACCGTCGACGATCAACAGGGGGTCGCCCGCGCCGAAGAAGCTGCGCCGACCGCGCGTCGTGACGCGAGCACCGGCGCTGGCCATGGCTATCCCATCCGTGGTCTGCAACTACGGACACGTCACACACAGAGTGGAGATCGCCGGCCGGCCCGGTTAGCTTGGGAGGCTGCGCGCGGTCGATGTTCTACCGCTCGACGTCACCTCTGTCATCTGTCGCGGGCGACCGCAGGACCGATATGAAGAACGACACGCATCCGCTCTACCACCCGGTGGTCTTCAAGGACCTGTCCAACGGCCAGCTGATCGTCACCCGCTCGACGATGACGAGCGAGCAGAAGATCCGGCTGTCGGATGGCAACGAGTACCCGGTGATCCCGCTCGAAATCACGAACATGTCGCACCCGTTCTACACGGGCGAGCAGCGCCTCGTCGACACGCAGGGGCGTGTGGACAAGTTCAAGAAGCGCTACGGGCGCTGATCCGGCGTTCCGGTCGCAACGAACCCCGCGGCATCACGCCGCGGGGTTCGTTGCGTTCGGCCGCCTGACAGCCTCCGAACAGGCGAACGGACGTCTAACGCGCCGCGGCCAGGCGCACGCCGCCGGAGCCGGCGGCGATCACGATCCGGCCGCGCCCGTCGCCGATGCGTCCCGTCAGGTGGTCGCGCTCACTGCGCGTGACCTGCACGGGGATCTCGGTGTGGATCCCGCCACTCCCCGTGTCGACGTCGAGCGTCGCGCCGAGCGTCGGCGGGAGGCGCAGGGTGATCCCCCCCGAGCCGGTCTCGATCTGCGCGTTGTCGACCGCGCCCGCGAGCTCGAGGTCGACGCTCCCACTGCCTGCGTCGAGCTTGAGCGTGCGCGCGTGGGTCCGCTCCAGGCGCAACCCGCCGGAGCCGACGTCGAAGTTGGCATCGCTCGCATCGACGTCGCCGCCCGACACGCCGCCCGAGCCCGCGTCGACGCGCACCCGGTCGGCCCGCACGCCGCGAAGCTCGACACCGCCAGACCCGGTGTCGAGGTTCACCTCCTGGCCCTGCGCGTCGTGGACGCGCACGGCGCCGCTCCCTGCGTCGACGACGATCCGGCCCCGCGTGCGCTCAGTCGCCACGCGGGCGGCATGCGCGTCGAAGCGGAGGTCCGCGCTCACGTCGCGCGCGCCCGCGGTTCCGGCACCGATGTGGACCGCAACGCGGCGGCCAGCGGGGACGTACACCGTCACCTCGGCCCATGCCTCGACGCCCCCGCCATCGCCGCGCACCGTGACCCGGTCGCTCGTCAGACCGCCGAACAGACCGCCATCGTTGCCGCCGAACGTGCCGTCCGAGCGCACCCGCAGGGTGACGTTCGAGCCGCGCCCGATGTCGGGATAGACGAGGTCGCCCGCGGGTGCGACGACGCGGACCGCGTCGTGCCCACCGACGGCGCCGCTGAGCACCCGCAGGCGGCCCGCGTCGCGCCCGCGCCGGACCACGGACACGACAACGTCGCCACCCGAGCCGGCGACGACCTGCACGGTCCCGGCCGGGTCGTAGATCGCGACGTCGTCGCCGCGAAGCGTGTAGCGCTCGGGGGACTGGGCGCGAAGCGCGAGCGGACCGGCGAGCGGTAACGCGAGCACGGCGAGGCGGCGGAGGGGACGCATCAGGATGTCGAGGTGTGGGAATCGAGCGCGGGGGAAGGCGGGCGGACCACCGACGTACGGAACGACTTGCCCAACGGATTCGACAGTACAGCCGGCCGGAGCGTTCGTCCGCCGCGTCGGCCCGCGCCCGGGCCCCGGTTAGCTTGCGCGCGTGTCCGACGTCCTTGCTTCCGGAGCCGCGCCCCTGGGCCGGGCCGGGCCGTTCGATGCGACCGTCGACCCGCACGGCCGCGCGTCGCTCGACGCCCAACTCGGGGCCGCGCTCGCCTCGCTCGACGCGGCCGGCCTGCGCCGGAGGTTACGGCCCGCGCGGGCTGGCGGCCGCCGGCTACTCGACTTCGCGTCCAACGACTACCTGGGGCTCGCCGCGGACCCTCGCCCCGCCGCCGCGGCCGCGGCCGTCCTCGCCCGTGAGGGGCTCGGCGCCGGCTCGGCGCGGCTCATCGGTGGCGACCACGTCGAGCACCACGCGCTCGAAGCCGATCTCGCCGCGCTCAAGCGGGCCGACGCCGCGCTGCTCTTTCCGAGCGGCTACGCGGCGAACACGGGCGCGCTTCCCGCGCTCACCGGCGCGGGCGACGTGATCTACTCCGACGCGCTCAACCACGCGTCCATCGTCGACGGGTGCCGGCTGGCGCGCGCCGGGGGCGCGACCGTGCGCGTGGTGCCGCACGCCGACGTCGACGCGCTCGCGGCCACGTTGGGCGCGGACGCGGGGCGGTTCCGGCGCTGCTGGATCGTCGTCGAGGGCATTTACTCGATGGACGGCGACCTGCATCCGCTCGACGCGACCGCGGCGCTCGCCCGGCGGTGCGATGCATTGCTCTACGTCGACGACGCGCACGCGACGGGCGTCGTTGGGCCCGACGGCCGCGGCAGCGCGGCGCACTGGGGTGTCGAGGGCCT
>DASWUT010000215.1:0-10183 GCA_036401455.1 Gemmatirosa sp.
TGCGGGGCGCGCGCCGTCGTCGCAGGCGACCGCGTGGCTCCTCCGGAAGCCGGTCGCGAAGCAGACGCCCGAGGAGCGCGCGTTCCTCGCCGCGCTCCTCACCACGTCGCCGGCGCTGGCCGAGGCGAAGCGCCTCGGCGACGAGTTCGCGCGCCTGCTCCGCGAGCGGGACGTGGGGGCGTTCGAGTCCTGGCTCGCGGCGGCCGCACAGAGCGAGCTGCGCTCCTTCGCGGTCGGCATCCGGCGCGACGAGGCGGCCGTTCGCGCGGCCGTCACGTCGCCCTGGCGCAACGGCCAGGTCGAAGGCCAGGTGCACCGGATCAAGCTCGTGAAACGCTCGATGTACGGGCGCGCCGGCTTTCCGCTCCTCCGCGCCCGCATGCTCCACGCAGCTTGACTACGTGTCCACGCGATCATGCCCGGGCGCGCAGCGATCAGCGAATGCTGATCACATTCAAACCAGCGAGAACTCACACACGCAGACCGCTTCCGCGGACCGAATGATTCAAAATCGACCGTTAGCTGCGTCCGATCGGGAGGATTCCGCGCCGCACGCGATCGCGGGCCGCCCTGACCTTCGGCGACCCCTCGACCGCCGTCGAACCCGGCCGCCACGACCCGCATCCGCCGCGCCGTTCCGGCGCGACGGCGGACGCGTACGTCGGGCCGGGCTCAGTACCCGGGGTTCTGCACGTAGAGGCCCTGGGTGAAGTTGATCTGGTTCTGCGGGATCGGGAGGTATTCGTCGCGCCCCGCGGTGAACAGGCTGCCCTGCAGGTAATCGTGCCGCGTCTGCTCGACGGTGAGGTAGGCGTTGACCGTCGGGGCCGCGATCCCCCAGCGCACGAGATCGAAGAAGCGCCGGCCTTCCATGGCGAACTCGAGACGCCGCTCGAAGCGGAGCGCCTGGCGCGCGTAGTCCTGCGTCCAGCCGGCGCCGGAGTAGGGCTGGATCTTGTAGTTCGAGATCGGCGTGCCGTTGGCGTACTTCAGCTTCGTCGTGCTCGCCGCCGCGCGCGTGCGGATCTGGTTGATGAGCGGCAGCGCCTCGGCCTGCCGTCCCAGTTCGATGAGTGCCTCCGCGCGCATGAGGAGTACGTCCGCATAGCGGATGACCTCGATGTCCTTCGAGCTGGCGAAGAACGGTCCGACCTTCACGACGCACCCGCACGACGGGTCCTGCAGCTCCTTCATCGACGAGTGCGCGCCGTACACCTGCGGCGTACGCGTCCAGCTCGAGTCGAAGACGAAGGTGGGATCGGCCTTGAACGGGTGGCCGACGATGCCCACCGTGTAATCGAGACGGGGGTCGACGGTGTTGTTCTGGAAGCTCGCCGAGTCGACCAGACTCGTCTGGTTGTACGTGGTGAGCAGGGGCAGCCCGGCGGCGTCGGTCCGGAACGCGTTGATCAGGTTCTGGCTCGGGATGTGGAACCAGCAGCAGCCGTACGCCTTCGTCATTGTGTAGTTGAGCCCGTTCCCCATGTCGACGCGGCCGTTCGGCGTGCCGTCCGATTGCGACATCATGATCTTGAAGATCGCCTCGCTGTTCTTCTCGGTCGCGAACTGGAAGCTGTCGCCGAAGTCCGCGGTGAGCGCGTAGGGGCCGGTCATCACGTCGGCCGTGAGCGTGAGAACGTCCTGCAACTTGCTCTGGTCGATGCTCGTCACCTGGTGCGCGTCGTTCTGCACATAGGCGCGAAAGAGTTGCACCTTCGCCAGATAGGCCTCGGCCGCGTACTTGTTAGCCCGTCCCTCGTCGCCGCCGAGATTCGGCCCCTGGTTGTTCGGCAGATTGGCCGCCGCGAAGCGGAAGTCCGCTGCGATGTTGCTCCAGAGCGAGTCGTTGCTGATCGCGACGTTCGAGACTTTCGGGTACTGATTGACGTCGAGGTTTTCGTCGATCCAGGGGACGCGGTTGAACAGCTCCTTGAGGATGAAATAGAAGTGCCCGCGCACGAAGCGCATCTCCGCCTGGCGCGTCACCTTGTCCGGCATGGTCGTCGTGCTGACCGCGTCCAGCCGACGCAAGGCGTCGTTCGCCCGCCCGATGCCGACGTAGAGCTGGTAGAACATCTGATCGAAGGGCCCGAGCGTCGGCTGGACGAGGGTGAAGTGCTCGAGGTCGTTGTATTCGTTGACGTCGCCCGTCCCGCCGCCGCCCTTGTAAGCGTCACCCGACCGCAGGTCGCCGTACGGCCACGGGCTCGAGTACGGGTAAATCCAGAAGTCGTTACCGAGCCCGGCGTATGCCGCGGTGACCATGCCCTCGATGTTGGCCGGCGTGTTCAGGTCAGGGCTGCTGACGACGCCCGCGGGGTTCTTCTTGAGGAAGTCATTACACCCGGCGAGCGGGAGGACAGCGGCGCCCAACGCCGCCGTCGCGAGTAAGAACCGTATCGTCTTCATATCGTATCAGTCCGGAGGTGGTGTTCGACGGGGAGCGTGAGGACGCGGCTGCGTGCTCAGTACGACAGGTCGAGGCCGACCGTGAACGTGCGCGGGAGCGGGTAGTTGGCGAAGCCGATCTCGGGGTCGGGCAGGGTCGTGTTGCCCTTGACCGTGAACAGGTTGCCGCCACGCACGTACGCCCGCGCGCCGGCCAGCAGACTCAGGCCGCGTGGCAGCCCGCCCTGGGGCAGCGTGTAGCCGACGACCACCTCGCGCAGCTTCAGGTACGACCCGTTCTCGACGAAGTAGGTCGACGTCCGCGCCTCGTCGTTGCCGTTGGACAGCGTGAGCGCCGGGATCGTGCTGGTCGGGTTCTGCGGCGTCCACGCGTCGAGCACGCGCGTGCCGAAGTTCGCGCCCGTGAAGATCGACGTGAAGTCGGTCTGCGTCTTGATCCCGTTGTAGACCTTCGCGGCGGCGCCCTGGAGCAGCACGTTCAGCGTGAAGCGCCGGTAGGTCACCGTCGGGTTGATCCCGTACGTGAATTTCGGATCGGTCGTGCCGAGCCATGTCTGGTCAAGGCTGTTGACCACGCCGTCCCCGTTCAGGTCCTTGTACCGGAGCCGGCCGACCCCCTTGCCGGGCTGCGTCGCGGCCGCGTCCACCTCGGCCTGGTTCTGGAAGATCCCCTGCACCACGTAGCCGAAGATCTCGTTCGGCGAGTGGCCGAGAATCGTCTGGAACCCGTTGCCCGGATACGAGCCGACGACGGCCGCCGGCAGGCTGGTGATCTTCGGCTTGAACGTGCCGACGTTCACGCCGAGCCCCCACGTCAGCGCGCCCGCGCTGCGGTCGTACCGGGCCGACGCCTCGGCGCCGCGCACCTTGATCGTCGCGCCGTTCTGCGTCTCGTTGCCGCCCTGGCCGATCACGGCGGCGTAGGACGGGGTGATCAAGATGTTGCTTGTGGTGCGCGCGAAGACGTCGACCGAACCGTTCACGTGCCCGCCGAAGAGACTGTAGTCGGCACCGTAATTGTTCTCGCGCGTCCCCTCCCACCGCAGGTTGGCATTGCCGGTCTGCGTCCGATAGAAGCCGGACGGCAGCGTCCCGGTGTTCTGCCCGTGGATGTCGTACGCCGTGCTCGACCGGCCGGACCCATCACTGTTCTCGACGCCGTAGCCCGGGACGTACAGCGAGTACTGCGCGTTATTCGGGATTGCCTGGTTCCCGGTTTCGCCGTAGCCGTAGCGCAGCTTCAGGTCCGAGACGAAGCTGTGGGCTGGGAAGAACGGCTCCTTGCTCACGCGCCAGCCGACCGTCGCCGACGGGAAGAGCCCGTACCGGTTGTTCGCCCCGAAGCGCGAGGAGCCGTCGTCGCGCAATGTGACCGTGCCGAGGTAGCGGTCGAGGTAATCGTAGTCGGCTTTGCCGAACACCGACGCGAGCGCGTACCCGCCGTTGTCCCCGGCGACCGTCTGCAGCCCGGTCCCGGCATTCTGCGTGAAGTAGTCCCGCGTCTCGATCGCGTAGCCTTGATGGTTGGCGTTGACGTTCGCGTAGCTGCTGTTGACCGCTTCGAATCCAGCGAGCAGCCGGACGTTGTGCACCCCGAACTGGTGGTTGTAGTTGAGCGTGCTGTTGAACGTCCAGTCGGTCGCGTTCTCCGTGAACTGGTTCAGCGAGGCGATCGTCCGGCTGAGGAACCCCGCCTGGTACGTGCGGAAGATCGCGGTGTTGTCGGTGTTGCGGTGGTCGATGCCGAACCGCGCGTTCGCCTGCAGGTCGGGCGTGAGGTTGTACTGCGCGAAGACGTTGCCCAGCCCCTGCAGGTTATTGTTCCGGTTGAACGAGTTCAGGTTCAGCAGCATGACCGGGTTGTCGCGGTCGTCGAACCCGGCGCCCGTCGGCCCGCCCCACCCGCCGGTGGTCGTGTGCACGGGGAGGATCGGCTGCACGAGCAGCGAGAGCGCGAGGGGGTTACCACCCGCTCCGCTCGGCAGTGGAATGGCCGAGCCGTACAGGACGGACATGTTCTCGCCAACCGTTAGGCGGTTGTTGAAGAAGTTGTACGACGAGTTGATGCGCCCGTTAAACCGCTTGAGATCGGTGCCCCTGACGATGCCCTGGTTGCCGTAGTAGCCGAGCGACAGGAGGGCCGCACCACGCTCGTTCGACGTGTTGGCCTGAAGCGTTTGCTCCTGGATGATGCCCGTCTGCGTGACCTGGTTCCACCAGTCGGTGTTGGACGCCAGCATGGTCGTATCACCGCCGACGTACTTGGGAACGATGACCCTGTTGAGCGTGGTGGTGCCGTTGCCGTTCTTCGTGTAGTCGTAGGTGTAGATAGGGAGGTTCTTCGGGTCGCTTCCATCGTTAATCGCGGCTTGGAAGAGCGCGGCTCCGCGCTGCTCGGTGTTGAGCACCGACAGCTTCGACTGATAGCCGGAGGTCGTGACGTGACTTCCGACCGAGACCTGCGTGCGCCGGTTCGCGCCGGACTTAGTCGTGATGACGATGACCCCGTTGGACGCCCGCGATCCGTAGATCGAGGCGCTGGCTGCGTCCTTGAGCACCTGCAACGTCTCGATGTCCTCGGGCTTGAGCTGCTGTGCAGCCGAGCTCTGGCTCGGGATGCCGTCGATGACGTAGAGCGGGTCCTGATTGCCGAGCGTGCTGAACCCGCGGATGCGCACCTGCCCGAGGTCGCCGGGGTCGCCGTTCTCGTTGATCGTGACGCCCGCGACGCGCCCCTGAAGCGCCTTGATCGGGCTGTTCTGGACCGCCGCCTGGGCCTGGATCTGGTTCGGGTTTACCTCGGCGATCGCGCCGGTCAGCTGCTCCGTCGGGACTGACTGGTAGCCGAGGACGGCGACCGACTGGAGTGACACGGCGACCGACTGGAGGGTCACGTCGATCCGAGTGCGACCGTCGATCGGGATGACCTGGCGCGCGGCGCCGATGCGCGCGAAGACCAGCGTGTCGGTCGCCGAGCGCGCGAGGACGGTGTATCGCCCCTGCGCGTTCGTGGACGCGCCGATCTGCGTCCCTTGCACGCGGACGGTCACGCCCTCGATCGGCACCCCGGTCCCGCCGGCGGTGACGGTGCCGGTGACCCGGATCTGCCCCTGGGCCGGCTGGGCGGGCTGTGCGTGGAGCACGCCCGGCGCGCCGCCAGACGCGATGGCAGCAAAGGCGATTGGGAGCAGGAGCATCGCCGGCGCGATGCGCGTGGTCGTGCGCTCGCGGGGCTGCTTCTTACGGGTGTTTCGCCGAGCGATCATACGGGGGCCTCCGGTGGGGTGTGGCGGGAAGTGGGTCGCACGGACTTGCAAACGTTCTCAGTCGAGCTTGGGCAGTTTCGTTCTCGTCGCATCGAAGCTCAGGTGAGATCGTCGGTCGACGCCGACGCCCGCTCGGCGACCGCGTGCGTCGGGAAGAACACGGCTTGCGCAGCCGCGTGCGGGGCCGATGGCGGCTGATTGATGGCGAGGATCAGCGCCAGCGACTCTTGGTCGTAGACGGGAATGGCCCCGTACTGCGTCGCGACGTACGCCCCGCGCAGATTCGCGTGCTGCAACAGCGCGGCGTCGTCGTAGCCGGCGAGCAGTCCGGAGAGGAAGGCGGCCAGGAACGCGTCCCCCGAGCCGACCGTGTCCTTGACCTCGACTCGGTAGCCGGGGTGCTCCGTCCAGCGCCCCGCGTTGAGGAGCGCCGCGCCCGCGGGTCCGCGCGTGATGCAGATCGTCCGGCAGCCGAAACGTTCCGCGAGCGCCGTCGCGCCCGCGCGCAACCCGCTCGGCAACCCGTACCAGCCGGCCATCTGCGCCAACTCGTGTTCGTTCAGCTTGACCACGTCGGCACGCGCGAGCGAGCAGCGGACGACCTCGGCATCGTCGTACGGGGCGCGCAGGTTCACGTCGAACACCTTCGGCACCGGCGCCTCGCACAGCCGCTCGATCGTCGCGCGCGACTCGCGGTGGCGTTGCGCCAGACTGCCGAACACGATTGCCGCCGCGCGCGCCGCCCGCTCCATCGACCCGTCGTCGAGCGCGATGCGGTCCCACGCCGCGGGCGCGACGATGTCGTACGCGGGCACGCCATCGGGGTCCAGGGTGATGGAGACGAATCCGGTCGGCAGATCCGGGTCTTCCTGGACGAGGTCCGTCGCGATACCGGTGCGGGCCAGCCGCGCCAGCGCCTCCGCGCCGAGCCGGTCCGCACCGACACGGCTGATCATCCCGACGGGAGTGCCTAACGCATGGAGGTGGCCGGCGACGTTGAACGGTGCGCCGCCGGGAAACAGTCCCGTGGGCAGCGAGTCCCAGAGCACCTCGCCGACGCAGAGGACTTCGCCGGCCGGCGCGGGCCGCCCCCGCTCTGGTGCAGCATCGCGGTCGACCATCGGTCAGCGGCCTCCTTTCTTGCCCCTGCGCGCGGGGCTGGGCCCCGTTGCCGTCGTCCACGCCGAGGCGAGCGGCCAGGCGTCGAGCGAAACGAGGCGCGCGGTTCCGCCCGTCGCGTACAGCGCGACGCCGTCGCTCGCCGGCGCCGGGAAGATCTGGTCGGTGATCACGACGCGGCCGTCACCGCCGAAGACTTCGACGGATGACCAGTCGACGAAGATCCGCAGCCGGACGCGCCCGTGCTCGACGGGGAGGGGTGCGGTCTGTCGCCCGCTGAACTCCTTGTGGAAGCTCGTCTGCCCGGAGCGCGTGCGGTCGACGAAGAGCTGCCCGGCCGTCGGGTCGATCCCGATCACTGTCTCCTCACCTTCGCCGGTCCGCACCTTGAGCCCGAACTCGCGCGCCGTCCCAGGCGCGGTGGTGTCGACGGCGAACGTGGCATCGATCTCCAACGCCTTGCCCGCGATCCCACGCGACGCGAGCGAGGTCGACCCGGCTGCGACGACTTGCGTGCCGAGCGAATGCCGCGTGCCCCGCAGCCGCTCTAACTCAGCCGCCGGTTGCTGCACCAGCCGGACGCCGGCGGCCGTGCGCGTCAACGTGACGGTGCGCGGAATGCTTTGCGCGCTACGCCACGGCGTCGTCGGAATGTCGCCCGCGTACTGCCAGTTGTTCATCCAGCCAAGCCAGACGCGCCGTCCGTCCGAGGCGGGAACGCCGGTCCAGGAGACGGTCGCGTAGAGGTCCTTGCCATAGTCTGCCCAGCGCACCCCCGGCGCGGCCGGGTCCGTCGTCGCTGGCGTCGGCTCGTCGGCGGTAAAGCGCGTCCCGTCGAATCGGCCGACGAAGTATTGGGTGCCCGACCCGCCGGCGATCCCGCCGGGGTTCATGTTCACGACGAGGACCCAGCGCGTGTTCGCCCGGTCGCCATCAACCGGCAGCTCGAACAGATCCGGGCACTCCCATACGCCGCTCGTCGCGGCCGCGGGCCCGAACTCGCTCAGCGTCGTCCAGTGCTTCAGGTCGGGCGACGCGTAGAGCCGGATCGTGTGCCGCGTCGCGAGCGAGACGACCATCACCCACTTCTGCTGCGGCGCGTACCAGAACACCTTCGGGTCGCGGAACTCGGCGGAGCCGATGTCCAGCACCGGGTTCCCCGCGTAGCGCGTCCACGTGCGCCCGCGGTCGGTGCTGTATGCGAGCGCCTGGGCCTGACTCTTTTCGCGCGCGGCGGTATAGATCGCGACCATCGGCGGCGCGCCGCCGCGTCCGAGGCCGCTCGTGTTGCCGGCGTCGACGACGGCGCTCCCGGAGAACACCATCTCGCCGTTCGCCTCGGGGATGGCGAGCGGCAGGTGCTCCCAGTGCACGAGGTCTCGGCTCACCGCGTGGCCCCAGCTCATGTGCCCCCACGTGATGCCGAACGGGTTGTACTGGTAGAACAGGTGCCACGTCCCGTCGGCGTAGACCATCCCGTTCGGGTCGTTCATCCAGTTCACCGCGGGGGTGAAGTGGTATTGCGGCCGGTACCGCTCGGCGGACGTCGGAGCCCGATCGGCGGTCCCGGGTGCGACGGGTGTCAGCTGCGTGGGAGCCGTCTGGGCGCCCACGGCCGACGTCGCCCACGGCAGGAGGAGTGGCGCGACGAACGTCAGACCGCGGCTTGCACGAGACGTCATGGGACAGGACCTCGGGAGAGGGTTCACGAGCCCGGGTGAATCAGGCGAACTCAACGAGACCGTTGCAAACGTTTGCAATTACAGGTGACGCGCGTGACGCGCATCGATTCTCCTTCCAGGTGAAGGGAGAGGGGCTGGCGCGGTCGTCAGGCCGCCACCGAATCGTCCGCGGCGGCTTGGCGTATTGCGTGCTCGTCACGTCGCGCGCGCGCCCGGATCTTTGCCTCGCGCCCGACCCCACACGACAGCCGCACGACCAGCTCCGGGCGGAGCGTGACGAGCGTCGTGCTCCGCGACGGATCCTCGATGCGCGCGAGTAGCAGCTCTGCCGCCCGGCGCCCGAGCTCCTGCCCCGGCTGCCGCACCGCCGTGAGCGGTGGATTGAACGCGGCCGCCCACGGCATGTCGTCGTAGCCCACGACCGCCACGTCGTCCGGGATCCGCAGCCCGCGCGCGTGGATCGTCTCCAGCGCGCCGAGCGTCATCAGGTTGTTGCCCACTAGGAGCGCGGTCGGCGGGTGCGGCAGCTCGAGAAGCTCGCGGGTCAGATCCCGCCCGCCCGCCTGCCGCGAGTCGCCGGCACGCACCAGCGTTTCATCGACGACGATCCCCTGTTCCGCGAGCGCGCGGCGGTAGCCCTGCTGCCGCTCCTGCGTCGTCGAGAGCTGCCGTCGGCCGCCGATGAACGCAATGCGCCGGTGCCCGACCGCGAGCAGGTGGCGCACCGCGTCGTACGCCCCCTCGACGTTGTCGGCGACGACGGTGTCGAGCGTGGCGCGCGGCAGCCGCCGATCGACGCACACGATGGGAAGTCCGCCGCGCGCCATCTCGACCACGGTCGTCGCGTTGTCCGAGCTCGCGGGCAGGATGATGCCGTCCACGCGCTCGGCCCGCATCAGCCGCAGGTACCGCCGCTCGACCGCCTCGTCCTCGTCGGAGTTGCCGACGAAGACCATGTACCCCTCAGCCTGTGCTACCCGCTCGACCCCGCGCGCCACCTCGGCGAAAAACGGGTTCTGAATGTCCGGCACGAGCAGCCCGATCAGACTCGCGGCCGCGGCGTCACCGCGCAGCCGGCGCGCGACGCGGTTCGGGTGGTACCCGAGCGCGTCGATCGCCTGCTGCACGCGGTCGCGCGTTTCAGCATTCACCAGCGGGGACCCGGTCAGCACGCGCGACACCGTGGACACCGACACGTCGGCCCGGAGTGCTACGTCCTTGAGGCCGACCATCAGCCGGCGCGGGGCGCGGCGGCTGGCACCGCGCCCGGAACGGCACCCGGCCCGGAGCCGCCCATCCCGAGCTTCGCCTGCAAGGCTTCCAGCGAGAACCCCTTGGTCTCGGGCATGAGACGGATCGCGAAGAGGAACTGCAGGAACATCATGACCGCGAAGAACGCGAACACGCGCACGCCCGACGACTGCGCAACAATGGGGAAGATCCAGGAAACGAGCGCGGCCATGACCCAGTGCGTGAAGCTGCCCAACGCCTGCCCCTTCTCGCGCACCGCGTTCGGGAAGATCTCGGAGATGAAGACCCAGATCACCGCGCCCTGCCCGATCGCGTGGCAGGCGATGAAGCCGAGCAGCCCGGCGAGCACGAGCGGGCCCGACGCGGCCGTGTGCGACGAGAAGCCGAGCGCCGTCAGGCCGAGCGAGAGTGCCGCCCCGAGCCCGCCGACCGCCAGCAGCGGCCGACGTCCGAAGC
>DASWUT010000216.1:0-2873 GCA_036401455.1 Gemmatirosa sp.
CGTCGCCATGAGCTCGTAGCTCACGCCGAGTTTGGCGAGCGCTGCGGGCGGGCAGCCGTCCCACACCGGCACGGCCACGTTGCCTTCGTACTGCAGATCCTTCTGCCCCATCTGGCTCGAGAAGAAGCCGGACGCCGTGAAGTCCCGGAAGCGGTTGAAGAAGGCGACGCCCTGACTCATCTCGGGGCGCGCGCGCTTGGGGTAGGCGATGTCGTCGAGCACGCCGCGCCGCGCCGCATCGCTCGCCTGCGCGAAGGGCACGCCGGCGCGCCGCCGCGTCTCGAAGTCGAGCCAGGCGAGCCCGCCGCGGATCGCCTGACGCTGGCTGTCCTCGGTGTCGGGGTCGGAGAGAAAGGCGTCCATCCACGCCGGCACCCCCGCATCGGTCGCGCTCCCCGAGCGCGCGTCGCGCGGAATGATGTAGTCGACGAGCACGGTCACGGTCTCGCGCTCGTGCGGGGTGAAGTACGGCGGCTTGGTGCCCGTGAGGCCGGTCGCCGTCGCCGCGCCCCCCGGCCGCGCGAGCTGTCCGGCCGAATCGGGCGCGCACGCTGCGGCGCCGACTGCGCCCGCGCCCGCCGCGGCGACGCCGGCGATGCCCAACACGCGCAGTGCGTCGCGCCGGCTGACGCCGCGCGGCGCGGGTGCGTCGTCCGCCGCCCCACGCGCGGTGGCGTCGGGGGTCCCGCCGTGCTCGCGTGCCTCGTCGCTCATACGGCCCTCTGGTTGCGAAGTGCGACGATGTGGTCGGCCGTGCGCCAGGCGAGGGCCAGGATCGTCAGCGTCGGGTTCTTGTCGGCCTGCGTCACGAACGGCGCGCCGTCGGCGACGAACAGGTTCTTCACGTCGTGCGCCCGGCAGTTGGCGTCGAGCACGGAGGTACGCGCGTCGTTCCCCATCTTCACGCCGCCGACCTCGTGGATGATGTGGCCGCCGGCAGCGATTCCGTAGTTCTGCTCCTTCGTCGGCATCGGGGAGAGTGGCGTGCCACCCATCTCCTGGATGAGCGCGCGGAAGGTCTCCTGCATGTGCTTGACCTGCAGCTTCTCGTGATCGGTGTGCAGCCAGTGGAAGCGCAGCACCGGGATTCCCCACTGGTCGACCACGTCGGGGTCGAGCTCCGCGTACGACTGCGCGTTGGGCAGCATCTCGCCGCGCCCCGAGAAGCCGACCATCGCGCCGTAGTGGCGGCGGTACTCCTGCTTGAGCCCCGCGCCGTAGCCGCCCTCCATCCCGGGCAGCCGCTGGATCCCGCCGAGGATACCGTAGCCCGGCTGCCCCTGCCCGCCCCACACCTCGATGTGGTAGCCGCGCGGGAAGTCGAGCTTTCGGTTGTCGAGCCACCACGGCATGTACACGTGCATCCCGCCCACGCCGTCCTCGTTGTGCGGCACGTGGTCCAGCAGCTTCGGGATGAACCCCGTCACATCGGTCCCGGTCGTGTCGGTGACGTCGCGGCCGACGGCGCCGCTCGCATTCGCGAGCCCGTTGGGGAACTGCGCGGAGCGCGAGTTGAGCAGCAGCCGCGCGCTCTCGAGCGCGCTCGCCGCGAGCACGACGACGCGCGCGCCGACGTGCTGGTCGCTCCCGTCGCGCTTGTCGATGTAGCTGACGCCGGTGGCGAGGCCGTCGCGGCCGACCGTGACCTCGCGCGCCATCGCGTTGGTCACGAGGGTGAGGTGTCCCGTCTTGATCGCCGGCGCGATGAGCACGCCCGGGCTCGAGAAGTTGGCGTTCACCCGGCACCCGCGCCCGCACTGGCCGCAGAAGTGGCACCCCATGCGCCCGTTGATCGGCTTCGTGAGGATCGACAGCCGCGACGGGATGCAGGTGACGCCGAGGCGGTCGGCCGCGCCCTTGACCATCAGCTCGTAGCAGCGCGGCTTGGGGGCGGGGAGGAACTCGCCGTCGGGGTGGTTGCGCAGCCCCTCCTTGGACCCGAACACGCCGATCAGCCGATCGACGCGGTCGTAGTACGGCGCGAGGTCCTCGTAGCCGATCGGCCAGTCCTCGCCGAGTCCGTCCTTCGTCTTGCCCTTGAAGTCCTCGGGGCCGAAGCGGAGCGAGATGCGCCCCCAGTGGTTGGTGCGCCCGCCGAGCATCCGGGCGCGCCACCAGTGGAAGTAATTTCCCGGGGCGAACGTATAGGGTTCGCCCTCGAGCTCCCACCCGCCGATGCAGCCGTCGAACTCGCCGAACGGCTTGCGCGTGGAGCCCGCGCCGCGGCGCACCGTGGACCACGTGGGGGTGAGCATCGCGGCGTCGTGCGTGCTGTACCACTCGGGGCCCGCCTCGAGCATGACGACGTTCGCGCCGGCCTGGGTCAGCACGTAGGCGGCCATCCCGCCCCCCGCGCCCGAGCCGATGATGCACACGTCGTAGGTCTGGTCCGCCATGACGCCGTAGAGGGTCGAAGTGTGTCGCGCCGCCGCCCGGTCCGGCGAGCCGGAGCGCCGAGGGTGAAGCTACCCAGCGTGCGCCAGCGGCGCGCGCCAGCGGCGTGCGCCAGCGCCGCGCGCCGGCACGTCCGCGCTGACGCGCACCCCGCGCTTGACTTGGACGGACCGCGCCCGCACGATGCACCGCCGCCCCGTTCCCCCGCCCGCTCCTCCGACCGCGATGCGTCGTTCGTTCCCCCCACTCCCCGCGGTCGCCGCGGTCGTCGCCCTCGCAATCGTCGCCCTCGCCGCGTGCGCCCGGCACCCGGACGACGCCGTCGCGCCTAACGCTGCGGTTACCGAGGTCTACGCCCCGATCCCACCGGTCGTGACCCCCGCGCCGGGCGCCGGCCTGCTCACGCCGCCCCCTTCCGACGCGGTGGTCCTCTTCGACGGACGCGATCTCGCGCAGTGGACCAACGTGGCCAGCGGTGG
>DASWUT010000217.1:0-2547 GCA_036401455.1 Gemmatirosa sp.
CGAGCCGAACGCCGCGTACACGGTGGCGTTCGCCGGACTCGCGCCCGGTGTTTACCACTACTACTGCACGCCGCACCTCGCGCTCGGCATGCGGGGCACGATCACCGTCCGCCCGTGACGTGCGACGCTGCCGGATGTCGACGACCTCGGACCCGGAACGGTCCGCCCGCCGCGCGCCGCCCGACCGTTTCCTCTCCCCGAGACCCGGTGATGACGCCCCTTCCCCCGTTAGTCCCCGACGTCGTGACGCTCCGTAGCCCATACCCCGCGCCCGAGGTGCTGGACCGGCTTGCGGCGCACGTCGCCGAACGGGGGCTCACGGTCTTCGCACGCATCGAGTTCGCCCGCGACGCGGCCGCCGCCGGACTCGCGCTCGCGCCGACGGCCGCGTTGCTCTTCGGGAACCCGCGCGGCGGCACCCCCGTGCTGGCCGTGGCGCCGCTCTCCGGTCTGGACCTTCCGCTCCGCGCCCTCGCGTGGACCGACGCGGACGGCCAGGCGTGGCTCAGCTACCCCGACCCACACGCGCTCGAGGCGCGGTACGGCGTGCCCGAGTCGGCGACGGCCGCGCTGCAGATCGTGCACGCGCTCTGTCGCGCAGCCGTCGCGTAGCCGTTGTGTGGCCAGCAGCCAGCGCGGACCCGTCACCTGGTCGCACCACGTACACGCCGCCGTGCACGACAACGCAGCGCCAATCGAACGGCCCGTCGACCTCGTCCACTTCCAGCGCCACCCAGCGGTGATGCGCGAGGGTGAGGCGAGTGGCACGGACCTACGGGGAGATCGGGACGTCCAACCTGAGCGTTGTGCCCTTTCCCGGCACGCTGGACACTCGGAGCGCAGCCCCGATGCTCGTGGCGCGCTCGCGAATCCCCGTCAATCCGAAGTGGTCGGCTACGCGGTCGGCATCCGGCCGTACGCGGAAACCACTTCCTTCGTCGCTCACCGTTAGACGGATACACTTGCTGGCGAACGCCACGGACACGCTGATGCCGCGCGCGTTGGCGTGCTGTACGACGTTCGTTACCGCTTCGTGTGTGAATGACTGTGAGTATCCTCGATGCAGCCGTCCGTCGCGTCTGACCCCTGTTATGACCGACTTCGTGTCCTGGCGTTGATCTGTCGGCGCGCGGGCGGCCCCGTCGCCGACCGCTGGGGTGTGACCCCATAGGGGCCTGCCGTGACGTCCCGTCACAGTCCTGTCCGCCCGGCGATCGGTGGCCTCCCTCCACCCGGACCCGGGGACCGCCGCATGCCGACCACCGTCACCGCCCTCCCGCTCCCGCAGCCGCCCGAGCACCCGCCGACCGCGATCCTGGTCGGCGTCGACACGCACAAGGCGGCGCACGTGGCCGTGGCGATCACAGCGCTCGGTGCGCGCGTGGCGGCCTGCTCGGCACCCGCCGACCGCGACGGCTACGCCGCCCTGCTCGCCTGGGCCGGTACGCTCGGCCGAGTCGAGGCGTTCGGCATCGAGGGCACCGGGTCCTACGGGGTGGGGCTTGCCCGCTTCCTCCGGTGTCGCGACGTCCGGGTCGTCGAAGTGAGCCCCGGCGACCGGCGCACGCGACGCACGAACGGAACGGACGACACGCTCGACGCCGAACGCGCCGCGCGCGCGCTCCTGGCCGGCACGGCGACCGCGGTGCCCAAGACCGCGGACGGCTGCTCGGAGATGGTGCGCCAGCTCAAGATCGCGCGGGACACGGCGGTGAAGGCACGCGCCGCGGCGATGATCGCGCTCAAGCAGTTGCTGGTCAACGCGCCGCCCGAGCTGCGCGAGGTGCTCGAGCCCCTGACCGACGCGCCACTCCTGGCGCGCTGCGCCGCGCTGGAGGTGGGCGAGGTGCGCACGCCGGCGGCGTCGGTGCGGCACGCCCTGCGCGCCCTCGCGCGCCGCTGCCGGCTCCTGTCGGAGGAGATCGGCACCCACGACGCGCTCCTGGACGCGCTCACCGCCGAAGCCGTCCCGACGCTGCGCGCCGCGTTCGGGATGGGCGTCGACGTCGCGGCCGAGATGCTGATCGTCGCCGGCGACAACCCCGAGCGCATCCGCTCGGAGGCGGCGTTCGCGAAGCTTGCGGCGCGTGCCCGATCCCCGCGTCCAGCGGCGCCACGCACCGCCACCGCCTCTTCCGAGGCGGGCACCGCCACGCGAACGCGGCGCTGCACCGCGTCGCGCTCGTGCGCCGCCGCTGGCACGAGCCGACCAAGAAGTACGCTGAACGCCGCACGGCCGAGGGCCTCTCGAAGCGGGACGTCCTGCGCTGCCTCAAACGCTTCGTCGCCCGCGAGGTCTACCGCGCGCTCCTGGCCGACTCCCGCGCCCGCCAGCCGGTCGCGCCGGCCCCGGCGGTCGCGCTCGCTGCCTAACGTATTCCGCCGACTCTTGACACATAGGGGTGTCAACGCCGTCGCCGAGGCGTTCTTCGCGACGCTCGAACACGAGCTGCTCGCGGGAGCCGACTTCGCGACCCGGGCTGAGGCGCACGCGGCGGTCGCCGCCTTCATCGAGGTGTGGTACAATGTCGAGCGGCGGCACTCGAC
>DASWUT010000218.1:0-1649 GCA_036401455.1 Gemmatirosa sp.
CCCCCGCCCCCACCTCCACTCCCTCGTCCACCACCCCCCGCACCACCCGCGCTCCCGCCCGCACTACCGCCCCGTCCAGCAGCACGCTCTCCCGCACCTCCGCCCCCGCCTCGACGACCACCCCCGGGCCCAGCACCGACCGCTCCACCGTCCCCGCCACCGTCGCGCCTGGCGACACGAGCGCATCGTCCACCCGCGCCGTCCGCGCGATCCGCGCCGGCATGCGCACCACGCTCGCCGTCCGCACCGGCCACGCCGGGTCGTCCAGCACCAGCGGCGGCTCCGCGCCTAACAGGTCCATGTGGCCGCGCCAGTAGCTGTCCACGGTGCCCACGTCGCGCCAGTAGCCCGTGTGCGCGAACGCCCGCGCCCCACCCTCCGCGACGAGCGCCGGCACGAGGTGGTCGCCGAAGTCGCCGAGGTGCGCACGCTCGCCACCCTCGCGGGTCACGTCCGCGTGCAGCCGGTCGAGCGTCGCGCGCAGGTGCGGTGCGTCGTACACGAACACCTCGGTTGCGATCGTCGCGCCGTCGGGGTGCTCGGGCTTGGACGCGAAGCGCGTCACTCGGCCGTCCGCGCCGATCCCCACGACGCCGAACCGGTGCGCTTCGGCCGGGTCGACCGTCGTCGTCACCATCGTGACCCGCGCCCGAGCGTCGCGGTGCGCGTCGAGCACGTCGCGCAGGTCCACGCGTTCCACGTGGTCCGCGCTCATCACGACGAGTTGGTCCGGCGCGAACTCGGCCAGCAGCGCGCGCGAACGCCAGAGCACGTCCGCGTTGCCCTCCGCGAAGCCCTCGCCCTCCGCGCCCGTGAACGGCGGCAGCACGCGCAGCCCACCGGCGTTGCGGTCCAGGTCCCACGGGCGCCCGTTGAGCAGGTGGTCGTTCAGCGCGTGCGGCTGGTACTGCTCCACTACCCACACGTCGCTGAGCCCGCTGTGGACGCAGTTGGTGAGCGCGAAGTCGATCAGGCGGTAGACGCCAGCGAAGGAGAGCGCGGGCTTGGCGCGGTGGGCCGTGAGCGGCCCGAGCCGCGAACCCTTACCGCCGGCGAGGATGAGGGCGAGAACCTTGGGGCGTCGCATGCCCCCGCCATCGCAAGGCACTTGCCCGATGCGCGACGCCCCCAGCCGCAGAGTGCGGCCGGGGGCGTCGCGGTATACAGGAACGGTCGAGGACCCTACTGCCGGCAGCTTCCCCGCGGATCGGGCTTCGGCTGGTCGACGACCACGCGGTGGTCGAGGTTGGCCACGCGCTGCGCGATGTCGTAGACGAGGTTGTCGACGCGCGCCATCCGGTCGTAGTCGATGTACTCCGGCTCGTCGGTCACCTGGTGGTAGTCCGAGTGCCCGCCCGTCGTGAAGAAGACGATCGGGATGCCGTAGCGCGCGTACTCGTAATGGTCGCTCCGGCAATAAATGTTCATCGGGTGGCCGTTGGCGTCCATCGAGTAGTCGAACACGAAATTCGACTTGTCGTCCTTGTTCACCTGCTCGACGATGTTGCCGAGTTCGGTCGAGAGGCGGCGCGAACCGACGAGCTGCAGGTAGTCCGGGCCGCCGTGCAGCACCTGGCCCTCCTTGGACATCCCCGTGACGTCGCTCGCCGCACCGCGGCCGACCATGTCCATGTTGAGCTGCGCGACGA
>DASWUT010000219.1:0-5039 GCA_036401455.1 Gemmatirosa sp.
TCGAGGGCGGCACGGCGGTTTCTTCGACGTGCTGCCGCATCACCACGTACCAGTCGTCGCCCGCGAACGGTACGACGCCCGTGGCCGCGCGATACAGCGTCACCGCGTGCGAGTACAGGTCGCTGCGGCCGTCGAGGGCGAGCCCGCGGGCCTGCTCCGGCGAGAAGTACGCGGGTGTACCGAGTAGCACCTGGCGACTCGGGCCGGAGGGCGCCGCGCTGAGCGCGCGCGCGATCCCGAAGTCGGTCACGACGGCGCGCCCGTCGCGCGCGAACAGGACGTTCTCGGGCTTGACGTCGCGATGGACGATGCCCTGGCGGTGCGCGTACGCGAGTCCGCGGGCGACCTCCGCCCCGATGCGCGCCACGTCGTCCTGCGGGAGCGCGCCGCCCTCGTTCAGCCGGTCGGCGAGCGAGTGCGGCAGGTAGTCCATGACCAGGTACGGCGCGCCGACCGGCAGTCCGTCGAACGGGTCCGCGAGGCGCCCGACCGTGAGCACGGTGATGACGTGCGGGTGCCGCAACCTGGCCACCGTCGTTGCCTCCCGACGAAAGCGCTCGACGATTTCGGCATCGTGCGCGAGTTCCGGGCGAAGCACCTTGATCGCGACGTCGAGCTCGAGGTCCGGGTCGACGGCGTGGTAGACGCGCGCAAAGCCGCCGACGCCGACCGACCGCACGACGCGGTAGCGGCCGAACAGTCGGCCGCCAACCTCGGCGTCGGTGGCAAGCGGCGCAGCTCCGAACTCGGGCGCGTCAGACAGAGGCGGGACGGCGAAGGATGAACGCGGGCCGGCGGACGCCAGCGGCGTACCGCGCCGACATCGGGTGTCGCAGACTTGTCACGGCGGGACGGTGGGAGTAAGCTTATGTGCTTACGAGCGTTGCGCGCACGAGCGCCGCCGGACGTGCGGAGAATATACATCCATGGTTTTCGAGAAAGCACCGACCATCAGCAAGTACCAGACGCACGAGTCCGACACCGGATCCACGCGCGTCCAGGTCGCGGTTCTTACCGACCGCATCAACTACCTGACCGATCATTTCCGCACCCATCAGAAGGATCACCACGGGCGGCTCGGTCTTCTCAAGATGGTCGGGAAGCGGCGCCGCCTCCTCGACTACCTGAAGCGCACGGACGTCGCGGGGTATCGCTCGCTCGTTTCGGAGCTCGGGCTTCGCCACTGAAGCGGTTCGTGGGACTATTCGCGCGGGCGCAGCAATTGCGGCCGCGCGTTTTGCGTTGGACACGTGCGACGCGCGCGTGCGTTCGACTTCGCTGACGTGATTTCGTTGTGGCCGCCGGATGCCGTCGTCTCCGGCCGCCAGCCGTTCCCCGGGCTCCACGATTGGCTAGCGGTGCGCTAGCGGGCCCCCGACGGCTTCCTCCATCGCGCGTAGCGCGCGAGAGTACCTCCTTATGATGCAACGCGTAGAACGCACCTTCGCTGGCCGCCGCCTCGTCATCGAGACGGGCCGCATGGCGAAGCAGGCGGCCGGCTCCGCCCTCGTCCAGTACGGCGACACGATGGTGCTCGCCACCGTGACGGTGAGCGACAGCCAGAGCACGCTTCCGTTCTTCCCTCTCACGGTCGAGTACCGCGAGAAGACCTACGCCGCGGGCAAGATCCCCGGCGGCTACATCAAGCGCGAGACCCGGCCGGCCGACGCCGAAATCCTCTCCGCCCGGATCATCGACCGCTCGATCCGTCCGCTCTTTCCCGAAGGCTTCAAGAACGAAGTCCAGGTGTTCGTCTACGTCATCTCCGCTGATCAGGAGAATGACCCCGACGTGCTCGCCCTGGTCGCGACGAGCTACGCGCTGAACGCGTCCAAGGTGCCGTTCCTCGGCCCGATCGCGGGCGTGCGCGTCGGCCGCGTGCAGGGCAGCTGGATCCTCAACCCGACGTTCCAGCAGCTGCAGTACAGCGACATGGACCTCGTCGTCGCCGGCTCGCAGGACTCGATCGTGATGGTCGAGGGCGGTGCGCTCGAGGTCGGCGAGGATGACGTCGTGCAGGCGCTCACGGTCGGCCACAACGGCATCCGCGAGCTGATCGACGCGCAGCGCGAACTGTTAGGCATGGCCGGCCAGGCCGACAAGATGACCTGGAGCAAGGCGGCGATCCCCGAGGCGGTGACCGCTCGGGTGAAGGAGCTGGCCGAGGGCAAGATCGCCGAGGCCATCAATCAGGCCGACAAGGCCACCCGCGTGCAGGCCGTCGACGCCGTCAAGAAAGCGGTCAAGGAGCAGCTGCTCCCCGAACTGCCCGACAACTCCAAGGACTTCGGCTCGATCCTCGGCGACATCGAGTACAACGCGCTCCGTGGCCAGGTGCTCGACACAGGGCTGCGCGTCGACGGCCGCAAGCCGAACGAGGTCCGCCCGATCTCGATCGACACGCGCGTCCTGCCGCGCGCGCACGGCTCCGCGCTCTTCACGCGTGGGCAGACGCAGGCGCTCGTCGCGGTCACGTTAGGCACGGCCAACGACGTGCAGCGCCTCGACTCCGTGAACGACGCCGCCGAGACGACGAAGTCGTTCATGCTGCACTACAACTTCCCGCCGTTCTCGACCGGCGAGGTGCGCCCGGTGCGTGGGACGAGCCGCCGCGAGATCGGCCACGGCAACCTCGCCGAGCGCGCGCTGCAGGGCGTGCTCCCCGAGTTCGAGCAGTTCCCGTACACGGTGCGGATCGTTTCCGACATCCTCGAGAGCAACGGCTCCTCGTCGATGGCGTCTGTGTGCGGCGGATCGCTCGCGCTGTTCGATGCCGGGGTGCCGATGCGCGCGCCGGTCGCGGGCGTCGCGATGGGGCTGATCAAGGAAGGCGAGCGCTACGCGGTGCTCACCGACATCCTCGGCACCGAGGACCACCTCGGCGACATGGACTTCAAGGTCGCCGGGACGCAGCAGGGCATCACCTCGATCCAGATGGACATCAAGATCGAGGGGCTCGACCTGAAGATCCTCACCGAGGCGCTGGCCCAGGCCAAGGACGGGCGGCTGCACATCCTCGGCGAGATGGACAAGGCCCTCGCCGCGCCGCGGACCGAGATGTCGGCCTACGCGCCGCGCATCATCACGATCCAGATCAGCCCCGAGAAGATCGGCGACCTGATCGGGCCGAAGGGCAAGACGATCCGCGGGATTCAGGAGGAGACCAAGTCCGAGGTCACCGTCGACGACACGGGTCTCGTCACGATCGCGGCCGTCGGCGCCGAGTCGATGGAGCGCGCCAAGCAGATGGTCGTCGCGCTCACCGCGGAGCCGGTCGTAGGCGACGTGTACGAGGGGACGGTCAAGAGCACGACGGCGTTCGGCGCCTTCGTCGAGATCATGCCCGGCACCGAGGCGCTTCTCCACATCTCCGAGATGCGGCATGGCCGCGTCGAGAAGACCGAGGACGTCGTCAAGAAGGGCGACACGGTCAAGGTCAAGCTCATCGAGCGCGACGAGCGCGGGCGGCTTCGCCTGTCGATGAAGGCGCTCGAACCGAAGCCGGAGGGCGCGCCCGAGGCCGAGTCGAACGGCGACGGCGCGCCCGCCGGGATCGGCGCGGTGAGCGGGTCGGGCGAGGGCCGCGGCGATTCGCGCGGCGACCGTCCGCCGCGGTCGGGCGGGGATCGGGGCGGCGACCGCGGGGGTCGTGACCGCGGCCCGCGCGGCGAGGGGTCCCGGAGCGGGGGCCGCGACCGCGAGTGACGCTCGCCACGGCACGTGGCGCGGCGGCTGATGCCGACGCGCCACCGCGCCGCACCACGTTGCCCAACGGACTGACCGTACTCTCGGCCCCCGTGCCGAGGGTGCGGTCGGTCGCGTTCGGCGCGTTCGTGCGCGCGGGATCGCTGCACGAGAGCCGCGCGACGATGGGCGTCGCGCACCTGCTCGAGCACATGGTGTTCAAGGGCACGCCGACCCGCACGGCGCGCCAGCTATCGCTCGACGTCGAGACGTTAGGCGGATCACTCGACGCGTACACGACGCGCGAGTACACCTCGTATCAGGCGCGGCTGCTCGCCGAGGATCTCCGCGTGGCGGCCGACGTCATCGGCGACCTCGTCTTTCGGCCGCTGCTGCGCGACGAGGACCTCGCCCTCGAGCGGAACGTGATCCTCGAGGAGATCGGGACGATGGAGGACACGCCCGACGACCTCGTCTTCGAGCTGCACAACGCGCTGCTCTGGGGCGACCACCCGCACGGCTACTCGATCCTCGGCACGCGCGAGACGGTTGGCGCGCTGACGGGCGACGATCTGCGCGCGCTGCACGCGCGCGCGTACCACCCCGGGCAGATCATCGTCGCCGCAGCAGGCGCAGTCGACCACGACGACCTCGTCGACACGCTGCTCGCGACCGGGTGGGGCGACGTGCCCGCGGGCGATCCGGCGCCGCTCGTCACAGTCCCGCCGCGGTTCGAGCCGCCGACGTACCGGCACGTCGCGAACCGCGAGCTGACGCAGACTCACGTCGTCTTCGGCGCGCCGGGCGTGTCGCACGCCGATCCACGGCGCGACGCGCTCGCGCTCGTCAGTGCGGTCCTCGGTGGCGGGATGAGCTCGCGACTGTTCCAGATCGTTCGTGAGGAGCTCGGCCTCGCGTACACGGTGCAGACGACGCAGTCGGTGCATGCGGACGCGGGCACGCATGGCGTCTACTTCGCGAGCGCGGCCAAGACGGCCCGGAAGGCGGCCGATGCCGTGCGGCGCGAGTACGCGCGACTGCACGGGGAAGGGCTGCCCGACGCCGAGCTCGACGCGGTCAAGCGGCAGCTCCGCGGGCAGGTGCTGCTCGGCGCCGACAGCGTGACGAACGCGATGTACCGCGCCGTCGAGACGGTGCTGTTCGACGAGCCGTATCGATCGCTCGACGAGGTCGTCGCGCGGCTCGAAGCCGTGACGCCCGACGACGTTCGGGCGCTATGCGCCGAGTTGTACGATCCGGAGCGACAGACCGTTCTCAGCCTCGGGCCGAAGCCCGTCGCGTGATCGACCGCGGCGGCCGGCTGCCGCCGCAGGCGGCCGTGGTCGCGCCCCGCC
>DASWUT010000220.1:0-1514 GCA_036401455.1 Gemmatirosa sp.
GCGAGGGTGTCCCGCCGGACCGCGTCGCGTGCCGCGACCCGTGCCCGCGCACGCTGAGCTGCCGGCGCGGAGCGCTCGTGCACCGCGCCCGGAGAGCGCACGGGCCACAGCGCGCCGGGGGCGCCCGGTACGCGCGTACCCGGCTGGACCTGCGTGGCCGGGATCGTGGCGACCCGCCCCAGGCGCTCACCGCCGGGGCACACGTACGCGTCGGCTGGGGCGTCATAGGAGAAGTCGGGGTGCGTGAACTGGCCCTTGGTCTGCCCGCCGCGGTCGAGCACCGACACGTACGCCGTCACGCCCGCCCCGCGGCCGGCACCACTCGAGGAACGGGTCTTTGCCGTAGGCCCGGTCGGCGCCTGAGGCGGTGACGGGCAGCTCCAGGGTCGCGCGCGTGCGCTCGACCATCACCCGGGCCGCGAGCGCCTCGGCGCTGTACCGGGCGGCCGTGGCTTCCACATCGACGATCACTCCGCGCGCGTTGTCCACCAGATAGTTCCCGTAGTGCGCGAAGCGGTAAGCGTTCGACTTGGACGTGGTGACGGTAGGGGGCGGGCGCCGTACGTTCGCGCCCATGACCATTGCGCCTCAATCGCCTAACGACACTCCCCCGGACGCGTCAAAGCGCCCGCGGCGTTCGTGGACCATCGCCGAGCAGACCGCCTACGTCGCGGACTTCGCGGCGAGCGGGCTGAGCGCCACCGCCTTCTGCCGCCGGCTCGGCATCCGGCGCGCCACCCTCGCGCGCTGGCGACAGCGCGCCGCCGTGGGCGCGACGCCGCGCCGCGTCGCGCACCAGATCGCGCGGTCCGGCGCGGGGGGGGTCGCGGCCGTGACCGTCGTGCCCGACATCGCGCACGCGGCACGAGCGGCGGCGCCGAGCACCGCGTCGGCGGCGCCGCTCGCACTCGTGCTCCGCGTGCGAAGCGGGGTGGTGGCCGACGTGGCGGGCCTCGACGTCACGACCGCCGCCGCGCTGTTGCGCGCCGTCCTGATGCCGGCGACGGCGGGGGTGGCGTGATCGGCCTCGGCGTGGGGCGCCCGATCTTCCTCGCCACGGGCGTGACCGACCTGCGCTGCGGGATGAATCGCCTGTACGCCCTGATCCTCGACCAGCTCGGGCAGGAGCCGCTGAGCGGCGCGCTCTTCGGGTTCTGCAATCGCCGACGCGACACCGTGAAGCTGTTCTGCTTCGAGGACGGTGGCGTGTGGCTCGCCGCCAAGCGCCTCGAGAGCGGCAGGTTCCGGTGGCCCGGCGCGGGCGCGCGGACCGTCGCGCTCACGGCGGCGGACCTCCATCTGCTCCTGAGTGGCGTCGACCCGACGCGGACGCGCCTGCGGCGCTGGTGGACGCCGGTCGACCCGGCCCGCGGGCCGGCGCCGTGAGGGGCGCGTAGCGCGAGCTGCTGGTGTTAGGCGATAACGTTAGGCGCCGCACTTCCGCGCCCGGCGTCGGGGCCCCAGCCGCGCGCTGTCGCCAGCGTGCGAGCGTGGCGCGCCGGATGCCGAGCCGG
>DASWUT010000221.1:0-9103 GCA_036401455.1 Gemmatirosa sp.
GACGCCGAGCCGTTCGCGCGGGTGATTGCGGTGGCGGGCGCGGGCACGCGCGCCCCGCTCGCGCCAGGCGACGCCGCAGGGCTCCTGGCGGGGTATCTGGGGTCGCTCGAACGACTGGTCGCGCACGTGAGTGCGTGGCCGCACGACCCGGCCGCCGGCCGGTAGTTCTTCCCGGCGATTGAACTCGATCGTTCACCACTGAGCAATCACGCACACAGGAGCCATGTTCATGTCGCCCATTCGGAAGCCGCGCTTCCGCGCGCAGCCCCGTTCCGTCGCGCAGGTGGCCGTGCTCGTCGGCCTCCTCACCGCGGGCGGCCCGACCGGCTGCGGGTACAACTCGATCCAGTCCGAGGACGAGCAGGCTGCGCAGGCCAAGCGCCAGATCGAGGTGCAGCTGCAGCGCCGCGCGGATCTGATCCCGAACCTCGTCGCGACCGTCAAGGGGTACGCGAAGCAGGAGGAGACGATCTTCACGCGCGTCGCCGACGCGCAGCGCGGGCTCACGGGCGCGCTCGCGCGGCCCGGCGGCTCGGCGCCCGGCGAACTCGCGCAGGCGAACGACAATCTGTCGCGCGCGCTCGTGCCGATGCTGACGCTCGTGCAGGCGTACCCGCAGCTGCAGTCCAACCAGCAGTTCCTGCGACTGCAGGACGAGCTCACCGGGACGGAGAACCGCATCGCGGTCGCGCGCACCGATTATAACGGCGCGGTGCAGACGTACAACACGACGATCCGCACCTTTCCGACGGCGATCACGGCGAAGGTCACGGGGGCGAAGCCGCGCGACTACTTCCAGGTGACGGATCCGGCCGCGCTCAGCGCGCCGAAGGTGGACTTCGGGGGGGCGACGCCGAGCGGTCCGAGCGGTGGGGCCGCGCCTGCGGGTACGCCCACGGCTTCGCCGACGGGTACCCCCGCCGGCACGACGCCGTAGTGAGCATTTGAGGAGGTCGTCGCCCGGGCTCGGGCGCCGGCCGCATCGAGGAAGGCCCGGCGGACATGTGTCCGCCGGGCCTTCTTGCGTGACGCGATCCAGACTCAGCAGCAGTGCCGAAAAAAAGGTTTGGCCTGACGATGACGCGGATTGAAATCGTTGGGTCCACAGATCACATTCGGCCACCTCCTCTCATTCCGCCGACGGCGTTCGCGCCGTCGGCGTCATACCGCATTCCCGGAACGCCCATCCCGGGACGTTTCGGTCGTCCGTACCTCGGCCGACTTCCTCCAACCTTGGAGCGACGATGCACAAGCAGTTCAGTCGTGCCCTCGCCATGGCCGCGCTCGGAATCGCGGTCCCCGCGATGGCACGGGCGCAAACCGCCGCGACGATCACCGGCCGCGTCGTCGGCGAGGCTGGTCAGCCGTTAGGCTCGGTACAGGTCTACATCCCGGCACTCGGGATCGGCACCGCGACGCGTGAGAACGGGACCTACACGCTGACCGTCCCCGCAGCCCGCGTGACCGGCCAGACCGTCACGGTGAGCACGCGGCTCGTAGGCTTCCGGGTACAAACCGCAACGCTGACGCTCCGCGGCGGCGCCCAGACGCAGAACTTCACCCTCACGAATGCGCCGACGACGCTGACCGCGGTGGTCGTGACGGGTGCGGGCACGTCGACCACGCGCGAGCGCCTGGCGACGACCGTCAACACGGTCGACAGCACCATCCTCCGACGCGCGGTCCAGCCGCAAAACGTCGTGAGCGCGCTGTCGGGCACGACGCCTAACGTGAACGTCCGCACGTCGTCCGGAGAGCCTGGCTCGTCGGCGTTCATCCTCATTCGCGGCGCGTCGTCGGTGATCGGGACGAATCAGCCGCTCTTCGTCGTCGACGGCCAGCCGATCGACAACTCGACGACGTCGACGAACGGCGGCGACGCGAGTACGACGACGCAGAACCGCGCAGCGGACATCAACCCGAACGACATCGAGTCGGTCGAGATCCTGAAGGGTGCTGGAGCCGCGGCGATCTACGGCGCGCGCGCCGCGAACGGCGTCATCCTCATCACCACGAAGAGCGGACACTCGGGGCAGACACGGTACTCGCTGCAGTCGACCAACACGATCGACCACGTCAGCAACACCATCCCGCTGCAGACGGATTACGCGCTCGGCACCGGCGGCGTCGACGCGACCTGCGTCGGGCTCGACTGCCGACCCGTCGTCGGCAATGCGTTCGTGACGCGCTCGTTCGGCGCGAAGCTCCCGACTGGCGCTGCCACGTACGATCACTCGACCGAGATCTTCGACAACGGAACCACGCTCGACGAAAATCTGCAGGTTTCCGGCGGGAGTGACCGGACGCAGTTCTTCCTCTCGGGAGGGGAAACCGGCCAAAATGGGATCGTCACCGGACCGAACAACCGTTACGATCGCACGAGCGTCCGCCTGAAGGCCTCGCAGCAGCTCGTCTCGAACTTCACGGTCACGGGGAACTTCGACTTCGTCGACACCCGCGGCCGATACGTGCAGAAGGGGTCGAACACGTCGGGGCTGCTGCTCGGCGCGCTCCGCACGCCGCCCAACTTCAACAACACGTACTACATCGACTCGATCAGCGGCCTGCAGCGCTCGTACCGCTTCCCCAATCCGAGCGCCGCCAGCCTCACCACGGGCCGCGGATACGACAACCCGTTCTTCGTCGCGAACAATCCGGGCGCGAACAGCCAGCTCGGCCGCTTCATCGGCAGCGTCGGCGCCAACTGGACGCCGTTCGCGTGGCTGAACGTGCAGGAACAGTTCGGGGCCGACAACTACACCGACAACCGAATCGAGGCGCTGCCGTTCACGTCGTCCACCGATCCGATCGGCGACGTCACGCGGTACAACCAGACGCGCCTGCAGCTCGACAACAACCTGCTCGCGACGGCGAACCACACGTTCTCGTCCAACTTCACGCTCCGGGCGACCGCCGGGCAGGAGCTCAACTCGCGCCGGCAGAACGACGTCTATGCATTCGGCGAGGGGCTCGTCGCGCCGCAGCCGTTCGCCCTGCAGAACACGACCTCGGCCTCGCCGCCCACCGAGACGCGCTCGCTCGCGCACATCGTCGGCTACTTCGGGCAGCTCGAGGGCGACCTGTACAACCAGCTCTACCTCACGGTCGGCCTGCGCAACGACGGGTACTCGACGTTCAACCAGCGCGCCAACTACCCGAAGTACAGCGCCGCGTGGGCGTTCACGAACGCGCTCGGCCTCACCGGCACGAACTCGCCGCTGAGCCAGGGCAAGCTCCGGCTCAGCTACGGTGAGACGGGGCGTGAGCCGCCGATCTACAGCACCGTCAACACGCTGTCGACGACGACGCAGTTCGCGAGTGGCTTCGGCGACGTGCTCAACGGAACGCAGAGCGGCCAGGCGGCGATCACCAGCAGCTTCACGCTGGGCAACCCGAACCTGAAGCCGGAGCGCAACAAGGAGCTGGAGCTCGGCACGGATCTCGGGTTCTTCGGCCCGCTCGCTGATCTCTCGTTCACGTACTTCAACAAACACTCGACCCAGGTCATCCTCCCGATCACGGTCAATGCGGCGTCGATCGGTGGCGGGCAGCAGTACGTGAACGGCGCCGCGATCCGGAACAAGGGGATCGAGCTGACGTTCAACGTCCACCCCTACTCGTCGAAGAACACGGCGGTGGACTTCGGCCTCAACTTCGGCCGGCTACGCGGCAAGGTCGAGAGCCTGCTCGGCACCGACGTGTACACCTATGGCGCCGAGGGCTTCACCGGCGCGATCGGCTCCTCGACGGTCGGGTACGCCCCCGGCGTGATCCGCGGTAGTGATTTCGCGCGCTGCGGGCGCGGCCTGAACATCGGCGGTGTGAACGTCGACTCTGCATGCGCGGCGGCGACGCCCGGCTACAAGAAGGACGCGCTCTACCTCGCGGCGAACGGCCGCCCGGTCGTCGACCCGACCGACCGCGTGATTGCCGACCCCAATCCCCGGTGGACGGGCGGCTTGACGGGCTCCGTCCGCGTGCTCCGGAACCTGCGCTTCTCGACGCTCGTGGACGTGCGCCACGGGGGGCAGGTGTGGGACGGTACGCGCGGCGCGCTCTACAGCTTCGGCACGCACAAGGACACCGACGTCCGCGGCGACTCTGCGATCTTCGGCAAGAACTTCTACACGAACATCTATCCCAACGTCGCGGGTCCGGGCGTCGGCACGCCGGGCATGGTCACGCTCGCGCAGTGGCAATCGTGGTGGACCGGCGCAGGCGGAAGTGGTGGCCCGCAGTACCAGTTCGTCGAGAACGGCAGCTTCGTGAAGATGCGCGAGCTCTCCGTCGCGTACACGATCGACCAACCGTGGGTGCGCTCGCGGTTCGGCCTGTCGAGCATCGACCTGCGTCTTGCCGGCCGCAACCTCAAGACGTGGACGAACTACCGAGGCCTCGACCCCGAGTCCAACCTCGGCGGCGCGGAGTTCCTGACGCAGGGCCTCGACTACTTCAACAATCCCCAGACGCGCTCGTTCGTGATCGCGGCGACCATCAACCGCTGACGCCCGCGCAGCGAACCGGAGATTCTCGATGCATCGCACCTTTCGACGGCTCGTCCCGGCCGCCGCGCTCGTCGCGCTGAGCGCGGCGGGCGGCTGCCGCGACTTCCTCACCAACAGCTCCGAACTCACCTCCAACCCGAACCAGCCGACCATCGCGACGGCATCGCAGCTCTTCGCTGGCATCCAGACTGGGATCTGGGAGCTGCTCCTCGGTCCGATGAACTGGTACGCCGGGATGTGGACGCAGCAGTTCCTCGGGTCGGGTATCCAGTTCGACCCGGTCTACCATTACATCATCGACGAGAGCACGACCAACGGCATCAACACCGCGTTGTACACGACCGGTGGACTCGTCGACGTCCGGAAGCTGGAATCGCAGGCTGCCGCGTCGCACGACTCGCTCTTCCTGGGCATCGCGCAGGTGCAGGAAGCGCTGCTGATCGGAACGGCCGCGGACATCTTCGGCGACATCGAGTACAACGGCGCCCTCACGGGGCAGAAGAACATCCCGCTCACGCCGCAACTCGCCGTCTTCGACTCGGCGCAGGCGCTCCTCTCGCGGGCCGTCGTGAACATGGCCGCGACGGGTGTGTCGAACGTCGGTCCCGGCGCCGCGGACCTGTCGTACGGCGGTAACGCCGCGCAGTGGACCAAGCTCGCGCACACGCTGAAGGCGCGTTTCTACCTCCATACCGCCGAGGTCCGCACGGGCGTCTACGCGCTGGCGCTCGCCGAGGCGCAGCAGGGGCTCACGTCCACGGGTGACAACTTCGTCGCGGCGTTCTCGGGGAACGCGAACGAGCAGAACATCTTCTACCAGTTCAACACGGCGCGCGCGGGCTACCTGATCCCAAACACGGCGTTCGTCGACACCCTGCAGAACCGGAACGATCCGCGCCTGTCCGATTACTTCAACGCGCAACAGACCAATCTGAGCGCGGCGCGGCTCGCGACGAACTACACGCAACCGCTGATTACGGCGAACGAGAATCTGCTGATCTGGGCCGAGTCGGCGCAGCGCACGGGAGATGACGGCACGGCACGCACGCAGCTCAACGCCGAGCGCACGATCGCGCGGCTTCCGTCGGTTGCGGGCTCGGTCGCGGGGAACGACCTGCTGACGCAGATCCTCTCGGAGAAGTACGTCAGCGACTTCGGGAGCATCGAGGTGTGGAACGACTACAAGCGCACCTGTTACCCGAATCTCACGCCGTCCGTGGAAGGAGCGAAGATCCCGGCCCGCCTCTACTATGACCAGGCGGAGCGGCTTACGAACAGCAACATTCCCCAGCCGACTCAGCAGCCGCTCCGGAACGCGAACGACCCACCGAACAAGTACGTGGACGGGTCGCCCAACACGCCGTGCCTCGGGCAGTGAGCCCGGCCGGCGTCTGACACCGGCCCGACGGGCCGGCGTCACGGTGCCCGTGGCGGCCCGGCTTCCCTTCCGAAGCCGGGCCGCTCAGGTGTCGGGCGCGGCCCGCTTTCCCATTCAGGTGTAGACAGTCGGATGCGATTCCAACGACGCACGACCCGGTTGCTCAGCGGTGCCGGCTTGGGCGCGCTCCTCGGCGGCTGCCATGAATACGTGCCGGTGCGGGACGGGACGTCCCTGCCGCAGAACATTACCGTCCGTGCGAGCCTCACGGACGCGGGGACGGTCGCAGTTGCGCCGATCTTCGGTCCGCACGTGCGAATGGTCGAGGGTGCGCTCGTATCGCGCGCGGACACCGCACTCGTCATGCGCGTCACCCAAGTCACGCGTGCCGACGGAACCGAACAGACACTCGGGGGAGACCAGGTCGTCCTGGTCGGGTCGTCGGTTCAGGACGTCGGCTACGTGCGGTTGGCTGTAGGGCGCAGTATCGCGCTCGCAGCCGCCATCGTCGCGGGCGCGGTCGCGGTCGGCGTGAGTGGGCTCGGGGGAAGCGGTGCTCCGGTTGCCGGCCGCGGCGTCGGTCCACCGGGGTCACCCAAGTAGACACTCGGTGGACCGAACGGAGCGGGCGATGAGAACGAGGCGCTGCGACGCCGCCGCGAGCCGCCCGGGGACGGTGAGCGCGCCGCTCGGTCGGCCCGCCGGGTACGAAAACGAAGTGGGGCCGCGACGCACCGTCTGTCGCGGCCCCACTTCGCGTTGCGGCTGAGCGTGCCGGCACGGGCGCGGGCACGGGCGCGGGCACGGGCGCGGGCACGGTAGCGGTCTGCGCGACGAGCGCTATTGTGGTCGCGTCGCGCGACGCAGGCTCGACCGATCGACCGCCGGTGACCGGGCGGCCGACGGGCGGGTCTACACGGAATGCCGGCCTGAACCGTCGAACGTTCCGGGCCCGCGACGCTGGTCCTCCCTGTTGCCCGACGTGATCTCCGCCGACCGCTCGATGGTCCGGCGTGCACGCTGTTGTCCGGGATCTCCTCTCCGTCCCGTTACGGCCGCTCCCTACCTCGGCCGTGTTCCTCCAACCCTGGAGTGCTGATGGATAAGCAGCTGAGTAGGGCCCTCCTCATGGCCGCCGTGGGCGTCGCGGTTCCGGCGGTGATGCAGGCCCAGATCGCCGCGACCGTGTCGGGCCGCGTGACGACGAGCGACGGCGGCCAGCCGATCGTTGCCGCGAGTGTGTTCATCTCATCGCTGAACCTCGGGGCGACCACGCGCGAGGACGGGACGTTCACGATCGCGGTCCCGGCGGCGCGGGTGACGGGGCAGACGGTGACGCTCTCGGTGCGACGCGTTGGTTACCGCAGCACGAGCGCGCAGATCGCGCTGCGTGGCGCGACGGTGCGTCAGGACTTCGTGCTCACCGGCAATGCGCTGCAGCTGGGCGCGGTGGTCGTCACCGGGGCGGGGACGCTCTCGACGACCGAGCGCCTCGGGACGGCGCGGGCGACGGTCGACTCGACGCTCATCGTCCGCTCCAACGAGGTCAACCTCTCGAACGCGCTCGGCGGCAAGGCGCCCGGCGTCTTCGTGCAGTCGAGCTCGGGCGAGCCGGGCGCGTCGGTCCAGATTCGCTTACGCGGCATCACGTCGCTGCAGTCCTCGGACGGCCAGCCGCTCATCGTCGTCGACGGATCACCGATCGACAACTCGACCAACTTCGTTGGCGGCGCGGCGTCCAACGGCGGCCCGATCGCCTCGAACCGCCTGGCCGACATCAACCCGAACGACATCGAGAACGTCGAGATCCTGAAGGGCGCGGCCGCGTCGGCGATCTACGGGTCGCGCGGCGGGCAGGGCGCGATCCTGATCACGACGCGCAAGGGCCGCGCTGGCGCGACCCGGTACGCGCTGCGGTCCAACTCGACGTTCGACGGCGTCTCGCGGACGCCCGACCTGCAGCGCGAGTTCACGCTCGGCAACCTGGGGTCGGACGGCGTGACGCCGGTCGGCGTGACGTGCAAGTCGAGCACGGCGGCCAACCTGCAGAACTGCGCGGTCGGATTCGGGAACGCGGCGAGCTGGGGGCCCGCGATCGCCGCGGGGACGCCGACGTACGACCACGCGTCGGAGATGTTCACGACCGGACACCAATACGACAACACGCTCTCGGTGTCCGGCGGCGGCGACCGCGCGAGCTTCTATGGGTCGGGCGGCGCGCTCGATCAGCGCGGGATCATCACGGGGCCCAACAACTACCTGCGCCGCTATACCGGGCGCGTGAACGGCACGCTCAACGCGAGCAGCCGCCTCACGGTCGGCGGGAACTTCTCGATCATCCAGACCAACACCGGCTTCGTGCAGAGCCGCAACAGCGTATCGAGCCTTCTGCTCGGCGCGTGGCGCACGCCGGCGGACTTCAACAACGAGCAGTACCTGCAGAACGGAGTCCAGCGCTCGTACCGGTTCCCCAACCCGACCCCGGCGTCGGCGGAGATCACGCGCGGATACGACAACCCGTTCTTCACGGCGAATGAGGCGTCGTCGACGGCCGACGTCGGGCGCGCGATCGGGAACATCAACGCGGCGTACATCTTCACGTCGTGGCTGCGCGCCAATTACGTGCTCGGCGCGGACTACAGCAACAACGAAAACCTCGACGGCCTGCCGTGGACGTCGTCCACGACGGCCGGCATCGGCGGCGTGTCGGCCTTCGTCGCGCCCGGGTCCGTGACGCGCGGGTACCAAAAGAATTTCCAGCTCGACCAGAACGTTACGCTCACGGGCGACTACACGCTGAGCCAGGTCTGGCACGGCAACGTCACGCTCGGCCAGAACCTCAACCAGCGCGTCTACCGCACGGAGTCGGCGTTCTGTCAGGTGCTGCTGCAGCCAGAGCCGTACAACTGCAACAACACCGCGACGCAGCTTCCGCCCGCCGACTTCCGCTCGGTGATCAACGTCGACGGGTATTTCCTGCAGGGAACGGCCGACCTGTACAACCAGCTGTACCTCACGGCGACAATCCGGAACGACGGCGCGTCGTCGTTCGGCGCCAACAACCGGCGTGCGTGGTTCCCGAAGGCCAGCGTGGCGTGGACCGCGATCCAGCCCGACCGCGCGTTCTCGTCGCAGGCGCTCAGCACGCTGAAGCTGCGTGCCGCGTACGGGCAGACCGGCACGCAGCCGCAGCCCTACCTCGTCTTCCCCGGCTACAGCA
>DASWUT010000222.1:0-1618 GCA_036401455.1 Gemmatirosa sp.
GGCGGTCGAACTGCGCGACATACGGCCCCGCGCGTGATTCGCCGAGGCGTAGCGCCTAGATAAATCGCCGACGCGCGTGCGCCCAGCAGCCCACATGCGTCACGCCGTTAGGCGATCCGAGCGTATCGAGCCCCGCCGCGCCGTCGGTCTGCAGCACCCCGCGGTAGTCGGCGAGCACCGCCCGCGGGTGCGCCGGCGACGTGCTCGCCTGGTACGCGACCCAGACCAAGCTCTCGACGGCGGGGTCGGCGCTGCGGGCGCGGTACGCCCAGAGCGTCGCCTCGGAGGCGCGCCTGCGCGCGCCCGGCGGGGCCGCGCCGGGTCGCAGACATCGACGGGCGTCGCATCCAGGTGCACGTAGCCGCTCTCGAGCACCGCCGTCTTGAGATGTGCGACCAGCGGCGCCACGAGCGCGTCGAGCCGCGTCATGAGCGCGACCTGCGTGCTCCGCGCGAGCGCGACGCCCGTGCGGGCGAGCGGCTGCTCGATCCGGTAGAACGGCAGGTGCTCGCTATAGTGCGCCGCGGCGAGGTGCGCGACGACGCTCACGTGCACGCGTGTGCATGCGCGCCCGCGGCAGCACGTCGGCCGGCCAGGGGGTCGCCTGCGGCGCGCGCTTGGCCGGGCTGACCCAGACGGTGCGCTCGTAGCGTTTGACGAAGTAGGCGGGCGCCCGCCGGGCGAGCACCTCCAGCCGCTCGGCGAAGCCGGGGACGAGGGCGGTGCCCGTGAGCGCGCCGCGCCGCGCCTCGGCCGGCGGGTCGGGGAGCGCGATCACCTCGCGCGGCAGCGCCGGATCGAGCGGCTTCGGCCCGGGCCGCGCCGCGGGGCCGGCGCGACGCGCACTCGGCGCCGGGGGACTGGCGGACACCGCCGCCGGGAGCGCTCCCGGCAGGGTGCCGTCGACCGCCGCGAACAAGGAGAGCGCCGCCGCGCCGTCTGCCGCGGCCTCGAGGCCGCGCTCGGCCTTGCGTCCCCAGAGCTGCTGCTGCAGGTCCTTGACCCGCAGCGTCAGCCGCGCCACCTCGCCTTCCAGATCGACGACCCGGGCCCGCAGCGCGGCGGGCGGCGTGTCCTCCGCCGGGGCGTGGGCCGCGCGCGCGCTGGGCATGCGCGAAGATACGGCGCGGACGCGGAGCGCGGAAGCACCGCGACAGGGCGGTGCCTAACGCGTCGGCGTCGCCCTTACGACGGGCGGGCGGTCGACGTCGAGGCGGCCGGGTCGACGGGCGTCCACCAGCGGCGCAGGCGCGTGCGCGTCGGGTCGACGCCACTCAGGAGCAGATGGAGGTCCGCCGCCGTGAGCTGCACGGTACGCGCGCCGGCCTTCGGCCACCCGAAGGTGCCGCCCTCGAGGCGCTTGGCCGCAACCCACACCCCGCCCTCGTCGAAGCAGAACAGTTTGACGGTGTCGGCCCGCCGGTTACAGAAGGCGAACAGCGCGCCGCTCAGCGGCTCCTGCCCGAGCTCGGCGAGGATGAGCGCGTAGAGGCGATTCATGCCGCAGCGCAGGTCGGTGACGCCGGTCGCGAGGAAGATCGGTCGCCCCACCCCGAGCCCGATCACGGCGCCCCCGCCGCGGGGGCCAGGACGGCGCGCAGCAGCGCGGCGGCGGTCG